>NZ_BAAGGP010000192.1:0-1008 GCF_054658615.1 Pseudolactococcus yaeyamensis | reverse complement strand
TTGATTCGTGACGATAAAGACTGCAACCAAGGCAACAATACTTATCGTTAAAAAGACAATCACGATATTTTGAAGTCGTGCCAACTTTTCATCTAGTTTGTGATAATGCTTCATTTTGTTCTTTCTTTATTGAGCAGTTGTTTAATTCAAGTAGAGACATCTAGCAGTTAATAATACATTTTAAAATCCATAGACTTTTGGCTCTTTTTTGATTTTTTTGTGACTAATAGAATCAGAGGTGGTGGGACTGTACACCCGTTTTTCAGGTAACTGTTTCCACAAAACACCATAGTTTTCCCACCTTCTTAAATTAAAAGTATCAGGTTCTGTTATGGAAGCCATATCTGATGAGATAGTTTCACTATTATCTCGCTTTACACCAGAAATATTATTGTGGATTGATTGAAACAGGTAGTATCCGTAATAAAAATTATTATTATTTGTTGAACCTTCTGGTTTACCATAAAAAATATTTTTAGATTGATAGAAATTAATATCGAATACTTCTTTTTGCTCATCAATAAGCGCATCATAAACTTGCTTAATTTGTAACTCATATTGCTCTTTTGAAAGTATGCTAGATAATATTATCGAAATTCTATACTCCCTTCTTGTCTGTTCAAAAAATTCCTTAGTAGACCAATTCAAGTCATTATACCTATCATTTTCATCCCAGTCATCCAAAGCAATCGCATAATTCTCTACAAAATCGAATTTGCCTAAAATTTCTTCAAACAGTACCACCAATAGCTAAAGTGGCGAAATTCGCAACAACAACGACTGTATTCGCAAGTTGTTCATCCTCCCCTATAGCCGTTAAACCTTTAGCAAGAGGATTGAAATCTTTACCTGTCGCATATTTTATACCACTTGCAACGAGTTGATTCCCTGCAAGAGCTGCATCAAATGCTAAACCAGCCATAACAAGCGGTGTTGCCGTCCCTGCTGATACAACGATGAGTGCCACTGCAACAACTACACCAACAACAGCCCAGAATAATTCTTTTT
>NZ_BAAGGP010000191.1:0-1020 GCF_054658615.1 Pseudolactococcus yaeyamensis | reverse complement strand
TAGATTATATGATTTACCGTTAAGCACCGCAGTTTGCGGAAATTGTCCATAGAGTGAATCGTTGCCAAATGGGGACGGTTGTGGTCTCCAACCACCGTTACCATTGTTAGAAGATGAACCGCCTCCAGTAAATAAGTTGACAACTGGCTGAACAATATTCTTATTAACCCAATTTACCCCTGCTTGTACAGCTTTGACAGCTGGTTTTACAACATAGTTGTCAACGATTTGAACAGCTTTTTTAGCTGCTTTCTTAATACCATTCCAGACATCATTCCAACCGAAACGCCCCGCATCATCACGATACATGAATGGATTGTTATTACCATAGATGTATTTATTCTGCGTGGTTGGATTTTTAAGGCTACCTAAAACAGTATCTTGTTGTAAGAATCGTCCAGTAGTGGTGTTGTACTCTCTGGCTCTCAGATGAATATCTGCGCTGTTATCATGGTACTGACTTCTGTAACCTGCTTGGTCTTGAATTCGGCGCTCACTTGAACCAAATTCTTGATAAAGGTTACTTGAATATAGTCTACCATTTTCTTTAGAAATTTGCGTGATATTGCTCTTCAAGCCATCTTGATGATAGGTGTCGAGGTCATTACCTATCGCCATGCCGTTATTGTTGTAGAAGTTGGTGGCTTGGTAAGTTGACTTAACCTTCTTATCATAGTTGGTGTACTGCTCTTGCAGTGGGCTGACATAGGTTTGCGTATAGTCATTCAGATACTCAATCGTGTCAATCATCACAGTTGTATCGACTGCTTTTTTCAGTTTTTCTTCTGTGACTTTGCGACGATTAGCCTCATGGTCGATGCGCCATGTGCGGTCTTTGATAGGTAAGCAACGTGAGAGGAACTCAGGCATTTTGACGAGTTTCGTCAAAATATCTGAAAGTGTGATATCACTTTCTTCAAGACGGAGCTGTGCCTCTCTGTCTGTCGCTTTCATCCATGACATCATGTCTGTTTTGAGTTTACGGTCGTACTCATTTGCCGTGCCTTTAGAAATTCGATT
>NZ_BAAGGP010000190.1:0-1076 GCF_054658615.1 Pseudolactococcus yaeyamensis | reverse complement strand
AAAAATTTACAGTCTGTCGCAGTAGAATTTGAGGCAATGGATAAAAAACTCGGTCAAACACTTTTTAAACCAAACTTTGATTTATTGGGGGACTTACGCTAATGGCTACTTGGGAAGAATTGAACTTTAGAGAACGAGAGCTACAAGAGCAAGAAGAAAGAATCATGGCTGAAACTCGGCAAGTTGAATCAGTGACTGAGTATTATCAAAATTTTTCACAACAAGAACAGCGTTTTTTCTATGATTTGAGTGAAAAATTTTATCATACCGAAAGCAACCTAACCAGTTTTTTGAATCAACAAATGGGAGAGCTTGACTTTAAAACAAAGCGAATATTGTCCGATTTAGACCAAGCCTCAGAAGAGTTACAGGGCAATAGACGGCAAATCATTTATGACCTTGAAGAACTTGGTTATGAAAGACAAAAACTGGCTTTTGAAGAAAGTGAGGGAAGATAATGAGTATTGATATGTATTTATCTGAATCCAGAACACAGGCTGATAGTGTTGCGACACGGTGTGATAGTCGAGTAAAAGGGGATGAAAGTTTACAAAAAGCAATTAGTGATTTTTATTTCAATAGTCAGGAATTGAGCGGAAAAACTTACGATTCGGCTAAAGAATATTTCATGAGCGTTTTATACCCTTTAGCCCAAGGTGGTGTACTGCTTTCAGAGGCAACGAAAGAGGCGGTTAAAAGATTTCCAGAAGAATATACGGCTAGAGTTGACACGTGTGATTGGAAAGAATCGGAGTTAATAGAGAAACTTACGCAAATCGACCAACAAATCAGAAACCTTTATGATATTCGCTCAAATATTGAATATTATCCAATGCCAGACCTGATTAAAACAACATTACTTTATGCTAATGAAGAACAAATTCAGCTATATCAAGATATGAATAGGGCTTTTTCTGAAAAGTTGGATAGACTGCGGGAATTTAATGCGTCATCTTCTGATATTTTTTCAGAAATTGATGCTTTAGAATCTTCGATTAAACAAGGTCTGGCACAAGTCAAAAGTTCTTGGAATGCGTCTAGTGGTACTTTTACGTTGCCAAAAGATTTGTCTTGGG
>NZ_BAAGGP010000189.1:0-1083 GCF_054658615.1 Pseudolactococcus yaeyamensis | reverse complement strand
AAAATTAGTCAAAATTTCAATTTGATGAATTTAAAGAAAAAAACACCTTTCAAAAAAGTGTGTTCATTTCTTTAAGTTTCAGTTTGATGTCAAGTTAGACTTGACAAAATCCCTGTCTGACGGCCAAATTTTGCGATAGTGGGAAGCAGGAGACAGCTCTTGCACAATACATATAGATGTAACTTTTATGTGATTACAGGTTTTGATGGGAAACTGCTAAACATAAGAAAAATTAGAAAAAGCAAACTAGCCTAATCAATAGTTGATTGCTTAGTTTGCTTCTTTCGTTTGATGACTGTAGGACTTTCGTCACAGCCTCTTTTCACCGACAAATTAACGACGGATTTCTTTAATACGAGCTGCTTTACCTTGAAGGGCGCGCAAGTAGTAAAGTTTCGCACGACGGACTTTACCGTAACGTACCACTTCGATTTGTTCAACACGTGGTGTGTGGATTGGAAAGATACGTTCTACACCAACACCATTTGAAATTTTACGAACTGTATAAGTTTCTGAGATGCCTTGGCCTTTACGCGCAATGACAACACCTTCAAAAAGCTGGATACGTTCCCGAGTGCCCTCGACAACTTTAGCGTGAACACGCACAGTGTCACCAGGACGGAAAGCAGGGATGTCACTGCGAAGTTGACCTTCATTGATAGCTTCGACTAATGGATTCATTATTATTCTCCTCTTCTACTCATCTTAAGACTCACCTTAGTATTCGTGCCCTTGGCACACGCCTCAGCGGATGAGCGGTTTGTATGCGTCCATTACGCACCTATCTAGTCTACCAAAAAATGGAACGGATTTCAAGCCCTACTTTTCAAGACCACGACAAACGCATGAAATAAATAATTCCCTAGTATCTCTATTTATGTTAAAGTAAAAGAAAAGCTATTAAGGGAGTTCATGATGTACGAAATCTACGCGTATTTAGAAAGCGTCACAGATCTGCGCCAAGCAATAAAAGTAAAACATAAACTTAGTGATATTTTGTTACTCGTGCTGCTCGGTACACTAGTTGAGGCAGATACCTTCGTTGAGATTGAGGAGTTTGGCAAAGTTTTCGAGGATAGTTTG
>NZ_BAAGGP010000188.1:0-1132 GCF_054658615.1 Pseudolactococcus yaeyamensis | reverse complement strand
TTTTCTTGGTATCTCTTTTATAAAAAAGAATAATATCTCAATTAAAACACAATGGACCAAAATGAAGAAATAATCTCTTGTCTAACAAACAGTCAGATGAGAGGGACAAAGCAGAAAGAGCTAATTTCTTTCTGCTTTTTTTATATCCAAAATAAATATTTTTTAATTATTTTTTCAAAAACACGACTATTTTGTGTTTTCGTTCGTATTAGTATATGGAAAGGGAAACGACATAAGGAGGACGTTTCTATGAAGAAACTAACAATACAAGAAATTGAACAATTATTTGATAGTTATTGTAAAAAAGTGCTAAAAAATAAAGCTTATGACATTTTTCGAGTAGAGAAACACCAACAAGAATTATTTGCCTCGTTAGATGCTTTGTTAGAAAGACATTTTTTACCTGATGAACTTTTATGTCAACCTGATTTTTCTAATGAGGAGTTTATTTTTCCATTGCTTACTGTTCAATTATCAGTATCCTTAAATAATGAAGCGCTCGCTACTGCTCTGAATTTGCTTAAAGAAGAAAATCAAGAAATCATACTGCTACATTATTTTCTCTCTATGACAGATGAAGAAATAGGTGCAAGGTTTCAAAAAAATCGAATTACAATTCAGGAACGGAGAAGTCGTTCACTTGAAAAATTACGAAACATTCTCGTAAGGGAGCAAAAATGAGCAAGAGATTTCTCGTAACTTATAGTGTGATAAAATGTGCCGTAGTAGAAGATGATGAAGCCTTACTTCATATTGTTCATCACTACGCACGTTATATTGCTAAATTGTCTATGAGAAACTCTCAAAATATGAATGGCTATGTCAGTTATCATGCAGATGAAGTCATGATGAGACAGCTTGAAACACACTTGATAGCGGGAATTTTAAAGTTTAGAATACCGCCACATTAAAGAATGTTTTCCCTTTCCTAGTTGATATGTTCTTTGACAACTCAATAAAAACTATTCAGATACGTGAAATCAATTTTAAGCTATTGACCAATCTCGCCACGAACGTTTGTTTAGCGAAAAAAGATTGAGTGACCACTTGGTTTAGGCAATCAAGTGCGATGACAAATTGATTTTGATAATGATACTTGCCTATTGCCCTGACTTGAATGAGTGAGGAGGTC
>NZ_BAAGGP010000187.1:0-1172 GCF_054658615.1 Pseudolactococcus yaeyamensis | reverse complement strand
TTTTCAAATATCGTCTACATTCCCTCCCGGTTTCAAGGGTTCTGGTCGCTCACAAGTCGTTGTCATGTGATAAGTTTCTCCCGTTTCAGCCGCAGATAAAATCCCTTCAATGGCTTCCGTGATATGCTGAATTAGCTCACCACTGGCACGATTTTTTGTACCTGTTTCAATTGATTTGGCAAGGTCTAACACCCCTAGACCTCTCGAATAATCCTTGACTCTTGGGAATAGTTCTGGTAAGTCGTAAAAGATTTCTTTTCTTGCCTGTGCTTCAGGCGTCTCTTGATAAATAACATCCGTATACTGTTCTTTTCGATACACTTTCGGTGTGCCACCACCAAAATTAGGGTCTGGATAAGTCAGTGTCCCACCATTGCCGTAAATTTCAAACATGGGTAGATTTGACTTGTAAATGTCGAAACTCATATTAAAACTCACAACCACACCCGTTTTCAGCTTAAGGATACCAGAATAATGCGTGGGAACTTCCGTTTTAATTTCCGCACCAGCATTTGCCCCAACATAGATATGTCTCGTCGGATTCCCCGTCACATCAAATGCCGTTACACAAGCAATCGGACCGAGCAAGGCGACAATCGCCGACAAATAGTAAGGTCCCATATCAAATAAGGGGCCACTCCCTTTCTTGTAAAATGCGACTGGATTGGGATGCCATGTTTCCACACCAAATGTTGTCATATTTGCTGTGACAAAAAAAGGTTTGCCGATGATGGCATTATCAAGGTAATAGCGCATACTTTGGAGACCCGATGCCAAAAAAGTATCTGGTGCACAACCAATCTTCACACCTTTTTCAGCGGCTAAAGCTAAAACTTCCTTTGCTTCTGTCAAGGTCGGCGCAAATGGTTTCTCACTGAACAGGTGTTTGCCTGCTGCGATAATCGCCCTATTGGTTGCAACATGAAATTGAGGAGGTGTTAAATTAATGACGATTTCAACCTCGGCATCATTTAACAATTCCTCTACAGTATAGACTTTCTTGATGTCAAATTCTGACGCTAGTTTTTGGGCAAGTGCGACATCAATGTCTGCACAGGCGACAATCTCAAGCTGCTGATAAAATGCTTTGATGTCTGCAAGGTAGGTTCTACTGATGACACCCGCACCAAGTATGCCGAGTTTAAATGTTCTCATCCTAAATTCCTCTCTGA
>NZ_BAAGGP010000186.1:0-1172 GCF_054658615.1 Pseudolactococcus yaeyamensis | reverse complement strand
TTTTATAGGTTGCTGGAGACGAGATACCTTGATGATTCAATCGTCCGACAATTTTTCGGATAGATAGACCTTCAACGACATACCATTTGAAAATCAAACGAATAATCTCAGCGGGTTCGTCATCAACGAGAAAATGGTTTTTATTCTCAGGATTTTTGCGATAACCATATGGCGCAAATGCACCTATAAATTCGCCACGATTGCGCTTTTCACAAAAAGTCTTATGAATTTCTTCCGAAATCATAAGCGGATAACTTTCGTTAAATGAGCCAAAGATTGAGACATCCATTTGATAGACTTTCCGTGGTTCTAGGTAAGTATCAATATAGGGTGTATCAATCGAAATAAAGCGTGTACCGTACTCTGGAAAGAGTTTGCGTAAATACTCCGTTTGGTCACCACTGTTCCGAAACGCTCTTGACAGGCTCTTACAGATAATCGTGTCTACACGACCACTTTTCACATCTGTTATCATCTCTTGAAAAGCAGGACGATTATAGGCATTAACTGCACTAATACCGTCGTCAATGTAGGTTTGCACAACCTGATAGGCATCTTGAAACTGTTCATCGAGATAGCTTTGGATAATTTTTTTCTGATTGGTAATACTCAAACTCTCGTTATTACCATCTTCGTGGGAAAGTCTAACATAAATGGCGACTTTCCATTTGCGTTGTTGTTCTATTAAAACGTTTTGTTGAGATTTTCTGATTCTTGCCATCTTCTAGCCTCCTCAAATCCCATACCACGAATCTATTATACCATAACCTAGGTTAATTTAGCAGTGGATAGGTGTTGATACAACAATTTTTCTAGACTTTCGCCGTTTTCTTGATAGACTAGATGTATAACAAGACCATTTACAATCAAATCAAACGCTTTTTGTAAGGGTTGTCCGACGACAGTTTCTTTTTTCATATCTTGATTTCCTCCATTCCTTATCTATCTATTCTCTAAAGAGAGAGCAACAGAAAAGAGGAACAAATCCTCTCCTCTTTATGTACACTATTCAGACTGTTTTCGACAGAAAACACATAGGTCTTTTGACCTCCTCACTCATTCAAGTCAGGGCAATAGGCAAGTATCATTATCAAAATCAATTTGTCATCGCACTTGATTGCCTAAACCAAGTGGTCACTCAATCTTTTTTCGCTAAACAAACGTTCGTGGCG
>NZ_BAAGGP010000185.1:0-1198 GCF_054658615.1 Pseudolactococcus yaeyamensis | reverse complement strand
CTTCATTGTAGCCTAGTGCAGTTTGACCGTTTGGCTTAACCTCAACTCGCACCGTTTTAAAGCTATTCACAAAGCCGTTACTTGCTTTTGTCTCAGGCACATCATACAAGCCAACTGGTAAGCCTTTAAGTAGTGCCTTCCCTTTTTCGTCAGTCGTAGCGGTATAGGTTTTACCTGTTAGCACGTTTTTAACCGTGAACTCGTTGCCTTTCAGCGTGTAATTGCCATTCCACATCTTATCGCCTGATGCCACACCTGTTTTTGTAATAAGCAAGTCGCCTGTAAAGTCCATTTTTAAGTCTGTTTTCCCAAAAGCACCTAGAGCGATTGTCGACTTATGATTTTCTCCGTCATATTTAACCGCATTAGTTGTGTTAGTGGATACTTTTATTAAACTTTTGACACCAAGAATTGAACCGTCAGTTTCATTTGTCGTGGTACTCGGACCAGCTAAAACACCATTATTTAAAGTGATTTGTGTATCAGATGATAAAATGATACCTTGATAACCAACACTACCTATTGTTACTTTTTGTCCTGAGTCAATATCTGAATAGCGAGTAGCTTGTAAGACATTATCAAGTACAGCACCAGTGTCATGATTAAGAAGAGTATAGCTAAAAGTCACTTGGTCTAGTTGCGCAACACCAGAAGTATTCCACCAACCTGTACCGCCCGACCCTGAGCCACCAGCTCCGCCAGTTTCTCCTTGACCTCCACCACCAGTAGCCCCCTCAAAAGGTGCGCCTGTATCAATCTGGAGCGTACCATCACTAGCTAGACCTTGTAGGGCAACTAACAGTCCTGTTTTGGGTAAGGCTGTACCACTTGAATTGTCAATCGGATTGTAGGAGTTTAGGGTTAATTTAACATCAATCGGAATAGTGACCCCAGACATATCCTTGACAGTTCCCATGTTTTTAATGAGAATACTTTGTCCCTCGTCCATTTTGACCGCTTGCGCATTTTCAAAACCATCTTGTCTCATGAAATAGCCGATACCAGTTGTTGGGACAGGACGAGCGCCCTCAATCGTTGTGTTAGATTGCCAAGCTAAGTTATTAGCCACATACTTGATTGAACTTGTGTTATTCCCGACAAGCGCTTGAACAATTTGCGAAAACTTTTCAGAAGCCATGTTATTATTGGGTGTTTTGACAACTGGTTTACCGCCAACACTACCAATAGTTACCGCACC
>NZ_BAAGGP010000184.1:0-1215 GCF_054658615.1 Pseudolactococcus yaeyamensis | reverse complement strand
CGCACGGCGAACGCAGAAGTGGGGTTGGGAGCCACACCTCAAAGAGTTGTCAGGGATACTATTTGACGAATTTAAACCCACTAGCAATCAGTTTAACGGCTTTGTAACCTCTAAGGAATTGGTTGCTACTGTCAAACCACATCAGTCTTACACCACTGTCAATTAGCTCAATCACTCCGACACGTTCACTATCAATAGCCTTTTGTACTTCATGTTGACAAGAGGCAGGTAATTCAATTTGAAAGCATGATTCAAAGGGGTCAAGTTCTGCTTGCTCTAAAATAGTTGCACGTTTTTCATCAACACCTTGTAAGACACATTTATCAACTTCGTCAGTATGTTCTTTATCCTTGTAGAGGTTCGTCACTTTAGCAGTAGAGAAATCTACACGGATTGTTTTTGGGACATCAAAGGCATTTGTCTCAAGTGGGACTGTTTTTTCATCAATTTTTGCAGTAAGGTTAAGTTTTTTAGTGTTGTTTACCATATATTATTTCTCCAATTTTGGTCTTTCTCAGCCCGATTTCAATTTTTTCGAGCTTACTGTTAAATTCTTCTAGTTTAGTAATTCTTTTAGATTGAGAATTAAGTGTTTTCACAAGATTATTGATTTTCTCTTTGAGATTATCAACTTCTTCTGAGTACCAATCGTCAATACTTTCAATCTCTTTTGCGATTTCTTCTTTGTAGCTTTGTTCTCGCTTGGCTTTTGAGTTGCCATAAACTGTAAATATCGCTTGTTCAAGATTATTTGTGTTATCCAGTATTTTGGCTAACTGCTTGAACTTGCTTAGGTCTTGTTTAGTGAACTTTGGTATTAGCTGTTGTTTTCTTCGGCTGAGATAAACTTCTTCAAAGGTAAATTTATACCCAGATAATTCAGTTATCCTTGGACACCATTTTCTGATTGTTGTGGGACTTCTGCTCACTGCTTTAGCTACTTCGTTATAATTCATTTAACGCTCCTTCGTAGGTTGTTTTATCAGTCCATATCTGATATAATTTAATTATTCAAATATGGATTATTTTAATTATATTCCAAATTTGATTATTTGTCAATAATAAAAAATCAATTTTAGATTATTTCGTTAGTCTAGTGGTAATAAGTCAAGTAAGACTTGTAAATTTATTTTACAAGATTTATGAAACTAAGGTACACTAAATAAGCCTACGAAAAATTCATTTTTTCGCAAGTGCTATCAAGGACTTGTGCTC
>NZ_BAAGGP010000183.1:0-1272 GCF_054658615.1 Pseudolactococcus yaeyamensis | reverse complement strand
ACGTTTTTCGTTATCAATGACTTTTTCAGATTATTTGGCACAGTTGTTTTCAATGTGAGAGCTGTTATTTTTAAAAACACGCTTCCTATTTTGAGATTGGGAGAGAGAGAGTCATGCGTTTGTCGTGATAGTTAGTACCAGCATTGATTAGGATTATCAGTATCATTTGACACAAGATAATTGATGCTAACAGCAGTCTATTTCTTTTTAAATTTTTCTTGAAATCTTTTACCGCAAGTTTTTTCATTATCTTTTTGTTTCTAGTTTCAAACATCAGATTTCTCCCTCACGCTCTTAAACTTCCGTCTTCTATTCTCAGAACCCTATCAGCCATTTGCGCAATTGTTTCGTCATGCGTAATCATCATAATTGTTTGCTTATATTTTTTACTAGTCATTTTTAATAAGCCTAAAACATCTTGACTTGTTTTCGAATCTAAATTCCCTGTTGGTTCATCTGCTAAAATAATGGCAGGTTTCGTTGCAATAGCACGTGCAATAGCTACTCTTTGTTGTTGCCCCCCAGATAATTGACTTGGATAGTTTTCAAGTTTATCCTGTATACCAATTTGTCTCGTAATTTGATCAATGAATTCATCATCAATATTTTTCCCATCTAATTGAATGGGTAGAACGATATTTTCATAGACATTCAGCAATGGTAATAAATTAAAGTCTTGAAATATAAAACCAATATTTCTTCTCCTAAAAATCGTTAGTTCTTCTTCACTCATTTCTTTAAAATTCACATCATCAACAAAAACATCCCCACTTGAAGGATAATCTAGTCCGCCAATTAAATTTAAAAGCGTCGATTTCCCACTGCCTGAAGTCCCAACGATTGTTACAAACTCACCAGATTGAATGGTCAAATTAATATCTTTCAAGGCATCTACCTCCAAAATACCATTATCATACTTTTTGCATACATTGACTACTTTTACCGAGTTCATATCTCTCTCCTATCTAAAGTAATTATACTAAGTCATTCTTTCAGAAGCATGTTAAAATTCTTTCAAAATTGACAGAAAGAGGAATAATCAGTCCTAAAAATCGAACTCACCATTCCTCTTTTGGTAAAAATAATTTAACCTTTGTTCCACTATCAATTTTAGACTCAATAATCATATAGCCTTCTTGCTTTTCCATAATTATAATCTATTCCTTTCGCGCTCCGCACTCAGGCACAACACCGAATGAAAAAGTGTTGCTTCAAGTTAGGAGCGTTCTTCTATTTTTTGTTAAAATGTATTTGGAGGAGCATAGATACACT
>NZ_BAAGGP010000182.1:0-1277 GCF_054658615.1 Pseudolactococcus yaeyamensis | reverse complement strand
GAATTTAAAGCAAACCGTTACATGATTTACGAAGTAATGAACTTACTCGACCAAGAGTATGACTTTCAACCTGACACTAATTACCAAGCAATCATTGATATGTTAGATTTACCCTATCATCTTGATGGCGTTATCATTGACGCATTCATTTCTTTAATTCAAGACAAGTTCGATATTGAAGAAAATAATATGAAAGATGATTATTGATGGTATGACTAATTACTATTATATTTAGGAAAAATCTATGTTTAATGAAATAAAGTTTACCGAACAACAAATCAAAACTATTCATAAAATAATAAGCACACGAAAACCATACGGAAAATATGGTTTTAATAAACATAACGGAATAATTACATTAAGTTGGGAAAATGACCCTAAAAAATGGAAATATCCTGCAAAAGATAAATTGATTTTTAATTTTAATTCTCAACAAAAAGGTATCGTTTTTGTACCAGACAAGCGTTTTCCATATTATGAATATAACGGTTGGCTCATTGAAGATTTCAAGGAGTTGCTTGTTCAGCTAAATCAAGAACCTCAAACTTCCCTTTTATTCCGATGAAAAAAGCTTTCTCGTTATAATCTTCTTTCATAATGCTTGAGATAATATCTTTGTATTCTTTTTCTTTTGCGTAATGCTCAAATTCATAAGGCAGATAACCTTGTCGTTCAGTAATTAAAATAAAAATATCATCTTTGTAGTAAATGTCATTATGCCATTCTAACATCATAGTAAGAGGAGCATATAATTCAAGGGGCATTTCAGATACTCCTATCAACTTTCCTTTTTCTGCAACGATTACACAAAAACTTGAACCTATATTCCTCTCAAAAACAACTTTAGGCGATTGATTGCCTTTTAAAATCTTTTCTATTAATTTTCCCAATGTTAAACCCGCTTTCTAAAACTCTAACTGTTCTCAATCTCATCAGCCAAATCAATCAACTGCTGATATTCTTTAGTAGACAACTTCCTAATACTAAATACCCCATCTTCTCCATTCTGCTTTACGAAATGCTCCAGTAAGCTCAATGCGCTAATTCTTGCCTGTTCTTCATTTTCTGCTTCAACTACCTCAAAAGTAATCGGTACAGCAAACGCCTTTTGGTAATTGAAAAATGAAATCATGTATTTGTTCATTTCCTGCTCTCCTCGTATAATATATTCTAGTAGTGATTAACCACTACGATTTTTACCTAATTGATATTAATTTTCACTTGACTACTGAGCCGTTTCTCAGAGATAATAGTTCTGGAATGGACTCACGGATTTT
>NZ_BAAGGP010000181.1:0-1314 GCF_054658615.1 Pseudolactococcus yaeyamensis | reverse complement strand
TTATCATTAATATAATCGACAATAGGCTTATCTAACCAGTAACGCATTTGATGGTCTATTGCATCATCTAGTTTTTCATCATTAGGATATTTAGCTTGTATTAATTTGGAATAACTTTCTGTAAATTTAAAATATTGCTCAACATCTTGCTTATCTGTCGGAAACTTATACTTGCCATTCATGACATTGTCTAACTGCAAGAAATTATTATCATCAACATCTGCACCGAGAACCTTATATACCATATTCAAAGTATCTTTAGCACCCTGTTGCGTATCAGGAAAAGCATTATCTACAACGAAAGTAAAGACATCAGAACCCACAGTATGAAGTCTTTCATAGGCTGTCTCGACACCTTTTAGCGGGTCTCCTTGCGTTGCCACATGCTGATCTAAGTACTTCAAATAGCTTGCGACACCTGCCTTGCCCCAGCCCTCTTTTTCTAGCTCTTTAGCCTGTCCATTAACTTTTTCTACATAGTCCGCAAAATCGGCATCACTCATGTTTTTAGGGCGATTAACCGAATATGAACCGAATTCATTTTCTGAAAGCTCGTCCAACCATTTCATATCTGTACCTGCCGGATAATGTGCATAACCAGCACTATCGACGGTTACTTTACCAAAAACAGAAATACCTCGAACTGCAAGGTTAAAAGCGTCAAGGCTATCAGTAAAAAGACCAGAAACTTGACTGATAAACTGATGCAAGTTTTTCAAACGTTCCTCTTCTTTACGAATTTCTTGTGTCACAGCTTCAATTTGTTTTCGGAGTTCTCTATTATAAGGCGACAACCAATCTTCTAATGCGGAACCCACAAAAGGCATACTATACATCATCTGTTGATTAGCTTCTAATTGATTTTCTAATGAGGATAAATCACTTTTTTTATGCTCTATAATACGGATTAATGTGTCCTCATCAATGGCTTTCTCGCCATTTAACCAACCTTCTACATTTTGATAGGCGGTCACATCGGAGCGCACATCGTCAACTGCTTCACTATATTTCTGAATGAGTTTATCAATTTTTGAAAATAAATCAGCACCCGCAGTGTAAGCAGAACCTGATAAACCGCTACTTCTATCTCGGACAGTACTTTGGAGGTGGCTACTCCCTTTTGATAACTGATTTGTAATCTCATCTGCAACAGTCACATTAGCAAGTAGCTTACGCATTAACTCTTGAGATTCACTTTGACTATATTTTACTCCCATGGTAACGCATTCCTCTCTCTGATTAGCTGTTCTCGTTCATCATCTAACTTTTGAATAGTCTTTCTACGAAATCCCTCGCCAGTCTCTACTTGTTCAT
>NZ_BAAGGP010000180.1:0-1361 GCF_054658615.1 Pseudolactococcus yaeyamensis | reverse complement strand
CGCCACGAACGTTTGTTTAGCGAAAAAAGATTGAGTGACCACTTGGTTTAGGCAATCAAGTGCGATGACAAATTGATTTTGATAATGATACTTGCCTATTGCCCTGACTTGAATGAGTGAGGAGGTCGAAAGACCTATGTGTTTTCTGTCGAAAACAGTCTGAATAGTGTACATAAAGAGGAGAGGATTTGTTCCTCTTTTCTGTTGCTCTCTCTTTAGAGAGTAGATAGATAAGGAATGGAGGAAATCAAGATATGAAAAAAGAAACTGTCGTCGGACAACCCTTACAAAAAACGTTTGATTTGATTGTAAATGGTCTTATCGTACATCTAGTCTATCAAGAAAACGGTGAAAGTCTAGAAAAATTGTTGTATCAACACCTATCCACTGCTAAATTAACCTAGGTTATGATATAATAGATTCGTGGTATGGGATTTGAGGAGGCTAGAAGATGGCAAGAATCAGAAAATCTCAACAAAACGTTTTAATAGAACAACAACGCAAATGGAAAGTCGCCATTTATGTTAGACTTTCCCACGAAGATGGTAATAACGAGAGTTTGAGTATTACCAATCAGAAAAAAATTATCCAAAGCTACCTTGATGAACAATTTCAAGATGCCTATCAGGTTGTGCAAACCTACATTGACGACGGTATTAGTGCAGTTAATGCCTATAATCGTCCTGCTTTTCAAGAGATGATAACAGATGTGAAAAGTGGTCGTGTAGACACGACTATCTGTAAGAGCCTGTCAAGAGCGTTTCGGAACAGTGGCGACCAAACGGAGCATTTACGGAAACTCTTTCCAGAGTACGGCACACGCTTTGTTTCGATTGATTCACCCTATATTGATACTTACCTAGAACCACGGAAAGTCTATCAAATGGATGTCTCAATCTTTGGCTCATTTAACGAAAGTTATCCGCTTATGATTTCGGAAGAAATTCATAAGACTTTTCGTGAAAAGCGCAATCGTGGCGAATTTATAGGTGCATTTGCGCCATATGGTTATCGCAAAAATCCTGAGAATAAAAACCATTTTCTCGTTGATGACGAACCCGCTGAGATTATTCGTTTGATTTTCAAATGGTATGTCGTTGAAGGTCTATCTATCCGAAAAATTGTCGGACGATTGAATCATCAAGGTATCTCGTCTCCAGCAACCTATAAAAAGGGGCATGCGCTTTTTTCAACACATGATAATCCTAGTGGTTTATGGGGGCTGTCAACTGTGTCACGTATCTTACGCAATCAAGTCTATACTGGCGCAATGGTACAAGGAAAAGCGAGAACGGTTAGTCCAATCGTTCATAAGATTGTTTCTGTTCCAGAAGAAGAATGGGTTATTATCAAAGAGACGC
>NZ_BAAGGP010000179.1:0-1533 GCF_054658615.1 Pseudolactococcus yaeyamensis | reverse complement strand
CTTTAATTGTACAGGATTTTATTTTTTTTGTCGAAAAGTTACACAGAAATAGGCTATGAACGTTTCCGATTAACATCAGAAATGATTCATAGCCTATTTTTTTAGAGGACTTTTGTCCCAGCCTCTTCTCTATATTGAGGTGTTAAATAGTAAGTGTTTTAAACACCCTATTTTTCGAGCACCTTCTCCCAATCACTCAGCACATACTCAGGCTGTGTCATATCCCCATAGAAAATCTCCATAAAGTGATGTGGATCTGTCCCCACTCGTTTATTTTCATTTAAACCATTAATGATGTCCATGTCATCAGCTGAAATTTCAAAATCCCAAACATCAAAATTAGCAGTGATGCGGTCTTGATTAACAGATTTTGGAATCGTGACGATGTCATTTTGAATCTCCCAACGGTTCATGAGCTGGGCAGTGGTCTTGCCATATTTCTCAGCCAGTTCGATGAGAACAGGATGGCGAAGTAGACGACCACTCCCAAGTGGACAATAGGCTTCAGTCACAATGCCTAGCGAGTCATTATATTTCCTTACCTCAGCTTGATTAAGCATAGGATGTACTTCAATCTGGTTAATCATCGGCATGACTTTAGCTGTGGTCAGGAGTTGCTCCAAATGCTCGGGTAAGAAGTTACTAACACCGATGGCTTTGATTTTCCCCGCCTCGTAAAACTCCTCCATGACGCGCCAAGCGTCATTGTAAAGCCCAGTTTTAGGCCAATGAATCAAAAACAGGTCGATATAGTCAAGTTGCAGCTTCTCAAGTGACTCGTAGAAAGCCGCTTTGGTAGCTTCGTAGCCAAGCTGACTGGCGCGAACTTTTGTCGTGATGAAAACTTCTTCACGCGGTACGCCACTTGCGATCAACCCGCGCCCGACAGCTTCCTCATTGTTATAGCCTTGCGGCTGTATCAATCGAGCGATAACCGGCTTCTAAAGCCCATTTGGTTGCATTTTCCGCTTCCTCAGGCGTCATTTGAAAAACACCCATGCCGACACGTGGCATCTTGATACCATTTGCTAGTGTGATGGTTTGGCTCATAAAATTCTCCTTTTGTAAAAAATATATATGTTTGCACTTAAAAGTATAGCATTTTATATTGCTTGTGACGAGATATTTTGGAAAATTTGACACAACGTTTCAGATTCCCACGGCCGTTTCATAAATTCAATTTAAAATGTATTTTTCTGAGTATTTTAAAAGAACGTCGAGTTTTTAAAAAGAATAACAGATAAGATTAATTATTATTTGAATATTCGAACAATATATTCAGTAATATTGTCCTTTTTGAATATTTTTACGAAAATAATTTGCAAAATATACCAATTAAAAATTTAAACCACTGATTTCTATGTATTTTCCAGAAAAATTAAGATCATGAAACAGCCGTGTCAGATTGTGTAACTTTTCGACAAAAAGAATAAAATCCTGTACAATTAAAGTGTCTAATCCCAAAAGTCAGGAGTTGTTCTTTATGCATAAAAATTATAACATGAAACAGGTCATTTTACCACTTGATTTAGA
>NZ_BAAGGP010000178.1:0-1604 GCF_054658615.1 Pseudolactococcus yaeyamensis | reverse complement strand
TTCACCAAAATATTAGAACGATTGGAGGCAGCATAATGGCGGATTTAACAAAATATTTAGCTGAAAAACCTAGAAAGAAGAAAAACAGAGAGGCGATTTCTGGAAGTAGAAAAGTAGAATTTTCTACTCCTAATGAGGCACCTAACAAAGCGGCGACAAAAAGTATCAAGGTTACTGTAGAAACACACAAACAACTGATGATACTGAAAGCCGTGACAGGTCTATCAATCACCGAGATTGTTGCTGAGAGCGTGCAACAGTATGGCGAAAGCCATTTGAATCACACTCAAAGGAATCTATCTCAGTCTTTACTTGAGGATCCAAATCAGTTGAGTTTAGACATTGATTAGACCCAGAAAATACAAGGTAATTATTACTTGTATTTTCTGAAATGTAGACAAAGATTGTGCCTATATTTTAGAGAATGCAAGTTCAAGAAAAACGAAAGGATAGTGATATGAATAGGCAAAACAAAGGGAAAATAATAGCCCTGGTCTTGAGTGTAGTTGTCGGAACTACCATAGGGGTATCATACGGTTTGAGCACTCATCAACTTCATCAACCTCAATTTATTGCAGAAGCCAATATGACGAAAATAGCATCAGGAAAATATTTCTTGCCTGAGTATGAAGCATCAGGAAAGCAAGTAGTGGCTGATATACTTGCAGATGCTAAAAATCAATCAGAAGTTTTTGGTAGTAAAACCTACACGCTTGACCCTGATGGCAAAGAAACCAGCGATAAAATAATGAAAGAGGGTGAAAATGGATAAGTACACCTATTCAGAATACTTGAAAGCAATTAGTAAAATTCCTAAAAATAATGAACTAGCTCATACCATAGGTTTGATTGCATTCGGATTAATACTGGTGGTCATACTGTTATTCTTTAGCATGTTTTATGAAAATTATCTAGATATGGACACTTCTGTTGCACAGCTTATTCCTTTACCTGTGCTAGTCATTATAGTAATTATTTGCCTGTGTTCGGGAGGGTTTAGAACTTCCGAATATAAAGGACTGCCAAAATCTGAGATACAAAAAACGTATTTAACTCAGGCAAAAAAGATAGAGATTAGCGAGTCAATCCCAATTTATAACTTAAATGCGACAAATTCACAGGAAATCAATGGTCATGTTTCAGGCGGCTTTCTGTTTGTTTCTGGCAGCGTTGAAACCTCAAACAAAAGAGATTATAGGTATGTGGTTAAAGAAACGGATGGCTATCAATTCTTGAACCTGAAAGATGAGTACAACCTATCTAGCGATAAGCAGGTCTACATTAATGAAACGATTGAAAGTCCTGCTTTGGTCATTAAGAAGCAGAAATATGAAGATAAGCGATTTGACAAGCTCTTGATGGAATTTAACAATAACCATCGGTCTAATTCCAAGTTTCTTTCAGAAGAAAAATATATCTTCAATGTGCCTAAGGGTTCGGTAGTTAATTCGTTTGAGGCGAAGTGAAAAAATATTAGTTTTCTGAAATGTAGACAATGGTTGTGCCTATATTTTAGAGAATGCAAGTCGTAAATTTAATGACATAGAAAGTGATGGTACTAAAATGTTTGATTCAACAACTGTTCAAGCCAATAACGGTTTGAT
>NZ_BAAGGP010000177.1:0-1605 GCF_054658615.1 Pseudolactococcus yaeyamensis | reverse complement strand
CCGATTGATCACCAAGCGTATAAATGGACTTTGTATCATAGATAAAATTTGTTTGCTCTTCAGTTAAGCTGCTACCTTCGATTCTATTGCTATTGTAGGCAAAACGTTTTTGAGTGATATCATAAACACCACCATCTACCTTGCCTTCTCGTTCTAGCCTTAATCTTGTTACTAAATCCATTAACATAAGGACTCCTTCTTTCTCGAGGTAGAAAATTCCACCTCTGCACTTTTAGTCTTTCAAAATAGTTACAACGAACGCCCTTTTGTGTGTTCTGGCGTTTCTTGTACTGAGCTTGATTGCTTTTTGTGTTCCTGTCGTTCTTTTTGAGCTTGTGCTAAGCGTTGCTCAAAAGCATTGGGAGTCTGCTTTTCACCAACCTCCTTTATGAGATTTTCTCGTAAAGCTTTCGGAAGTTTTAAAATTTGAGTTAATTTTTCAGTTGAATAATTCTCAAATGAACTCATCACATCTTGCGGACTTAGTTTATCAAGTTGTTTCAAAAGCATCTGCTTGCTACTAAGCTCATTTTTCCCAGATAATAAGACATTTTCCATAAACTGATTAAGAAAAGTTTTATTACTGATTCTAGCAGGTGCATTATCCAACACAAGTGCATCTCTAAAATATTTTGCATGCTTTTTAAATGGTTCGTTATCTATTTCAAAACCTAAGCTCCTTAAATATTTAATTGTAAAGACTGCTGTTGTTCGAGTATTCCCTTCTCGAAATGGATGAATTTGCCAAACTCCTGAGATAAACTTTGTCACTTCTTTGACAATTTCCAAATCGCTCAATTCAGAATAATCTTTTGCTTTTTCTTGTGTGAAATCGTAACTCAATGTCGTATTAATCTCCCTAAAATCTGAATACATGACCGAGAGGCCACCTAGCACTTCTTCAGTCTTAGAGATATTTTCTTGCCGTACTTTTCCAACTGGATAACGAAATTCTTCAATGCCTTTGAAAAGTCTCTCATGATAGGAAATTAAAGTCGCAGGACTTAACGTGAAAGACTCAGAGGCAAGAATTTCAGTAATTCTAACTGATGCAAAATCCGCCTCCATCGTTCGATTAATTGATTGATTTTCTGAATAATAGACAGTCAAATCCTCAATAATTTCTTGATAACTTTTCGTCCCTTCAATATTATCCTTCGATAGAGAAATCAGGTAGTCGGATGGTCTCAAGTTATCAGTTGCCTGTAATCCAAAACTTGTTTCCCAATAATCTTGTTTTTTCTGATAGCTTGGTGCTTTTTCTAAGTCATATGGTCTATTATCAAAATTCATATTTCTTTACGCTCCTGTCTCTTTTAGTATATCATAAACGGATAATGAGGTCATCTTTGCCATTGATTCTTTAATTACTTATTGACTCAAAAAATGAAAGAGGCTGGGATAAAAGTCAGGAGTTGTTCTTTATGCATAAAAATTATAACATGAAACAAGTCATTTTATCACTTGTAGAAATAACGCACGACAAACGCATGAAATAAATAATTCCCTAGTATCTTTATTTATGTTAAAGTAAAAGAAAAGCTATTAAGGGAGTTCATGATGTACGAAATCTACGAGTATTTAGAAAGCGTCACAGATCCACGC
>NZ_BAAGGP010000176.1:0-1617 GCF_054658615.1 Pseudolactococcus yaeyamensis | reverse complement strand
GATTTGGAAATGCGTAAAAAGAAGATGAGCATTCGTCTCAAACGTTTTTCGTTATCAATGACTTTTCCAGATTATTTGGCACAGTTGTTTTCAATGTGAGAGCTGTTATTTTTTAAAACATGCTTTATATTTTGGGATTGGAGAGAGAGTCATGCGTTTGTCGTGTACCAATATAAGGTAAGTATCTAGAGTTGTACAGATAAGCATAAATCCATATATAGCAAGGAATCAAGAGAACAAAGAAATTTGTTCTCTTTTTTGTATGTTGAATAATTTATGGAGGTTTCAAAAATGAACTGGGTTGAAAAAGTTGGTCTTGAATTTGACTTACAGGTGGCTGAGATAACTTTTCAATACGCTAAGGGAAGTGTTTCGTATTTGGCAAAGAAGTATATGCAGCAGCCTGAGATAAAACGCAAGCGAAAAAGAAAATGGCAATTAAAGCAAGATTACATTGAGGGATATTTAGTAGGTCTCGCAAAATCTTTTGAACAACAGGTATTAGCCAATGGTTATGCTTTAGCCTTACAGCTGCCAGATGTGGTGACGGCTAAGATAGAGAAACTAGGGTTGGTCAAAGGTAATGACAGCTCACATATAGTTAAGTATCATGAAGCATTTTCAGTAGGCTATCAAGAAGGTTTGAGATTTAAGACTAGAGAACAGATTGGAGAATCATGAAGAAAAAAATCATTGTTTTATTGTTTTTGTCAATCATTTGTTTAAGCGGCTGTGCTAATTCTAGCCTAAACGCTCTGAACACTAGATTTAATTATGTACAAATCAAGTTACAAGATGGTCAAGTAATTAATGGAGAAATAAAGGAATTAAATGTTTCTAACGAGACGGTCTCAGTTATCTTAAATGATGGTAGTGCCTATGGTGGTAGTGTGAAAGATTTTAGTTTTAGCACTCAAAAATTCAAATAGAAAGTAAGAACATTGATAAAGAAGGAAATGCCAACGGAAACAAAATCAAAACAAGCAGAGTGGATTGTGCAGATTACTAAAATCAGTACAGCCAAAAAGTCGAAGCCTAGAAAGCATTATTTTGAAGAAAGACCTCAAGCTGAAAACTTTGTCAAAGAATACAAAGGCAAAGGGAGTGTTCAACTCTATCAGCTTGAGACAATGGGGACTTGAAATGATTTCCAGACCAGTAGTTTTATGCCTTGCAGCAGTGGCGTTTGCTGCCTGTTTGCCACTTCTCTTATTGCTTTCTTTAATGTATTTGGTAGTGTGTATCTTTGATAAATCGCCACAATATGATAACAACTAGGCGAGTTCATCTTGCTTATCTTACAACTTTAGCTCAATGGTAGAGTATACAAAAGTTTCCCCCAATTCTTCTTTTGTAGGACATAGGTTCGATTCCTGTAAGTTGCATCACCAAAATAAAAAAGAAAAATTATTTTATCCTTTTTGGTTCTGGCAATGCTCTGGTGAAAGCATTGTCAGTATGCTGATAATTAGCACCTGAGCTTAGTTAAGGGAATGTCTTGGTTCGATTCCAGGTATCAGCCATTGCCTAGCAATAGGCAAATATTTTCCTTTTTTACTCCAAAGGTACAAGATACTCCCCTATCTTGTGCCTCCTCTACCCGAGGGTAGCTTAAGG
>NZ_BAAGGP010000175.1:0-1617 GCF_054658615.1 Pseudolactococcus yaeyamensis | reverse complement strand
AAGTTTGAAAAAAACTCAAAATAGAAGCGCCCCAAGAAAAAGGGCGCACAAAAAGTATTATTTGACTTACTAAAAAATTAAGCGACATTGAACCCGTGTTTTTGAGCGTATTTGATAGCTCCTTGAACAGATAGCTTCTTGGTAGGAACATCTATCTGCTTGTAAAGCTCAGGATTGTAAGGCTCATTTCTAAGCAAGATGTGGTAAATTGCGACCAGTAACCTGTGAGAGATTGCGATAATCGCTTTCTTGTGTCCTCGTCTTTTCCTGAGTTGTAGATATTTATTTCTCATCTCAGGGTGTTTCTCAGAACGTACAATAGCGTTAGCGACTTGTACGAGTAAAGGCTTTAGATACTGTCCGCCTTTAGAAATTCTGGTTGAATATTTCTTCCCCGCACTTTCGTTATTGGCAGGTACAACTCCCGCCCAAGAACAAAGTTTTCCGGGTGTTGAAAATTGTGTCATATCTACGCCAATTTCAGAAATAATTCTGAGCGCCGTCATCTGATTTTTAAAACCAGGTACTGTTTGAATGAGTTCCTGTTGGTGTTTAAATTCCTTGCCCAATTCAAGAATCATCTGGTCTAGATTATTCTTACAAAAAGTTAGGGCATCGAAATGTGCCTTGATGACTCGGAGTTTGTTTGCCTGTTCTTCTGATAAGTCACAGTCAAGAGCCCGTGTCATTTGTTCGGCAGATGCTTTCATGCTTTTGTGCATAAGCTTTTCGATATCAGGTGTCTGTTTGGGATTGTCAAGGATGCTCGTGATAATGTTTTGAGCACTTTTTCCGAACACATCGGAAACAACACTTGCAATCTGAAGGTTTGACCAAGTTAGACAGTTTTGATAACGATTTTTCTCGCCAGTTTGGCAATTTGTCAACTTCATTCGATATCGAAAGAGATCACGTAATTGTCGAATAGCGATTGGTGGTATGAAAGACCCAGCGACTAGGTCGTGTTTGAACAAATCCGCAATCCACTGCGCATCTTTCTTGTCTGTTTTCTTCCCCCGAATTGCTTTAACATATTTGGGATGTGCCAGACAGATATTGCAGGATTCTTCGAGGATATTGTAGACAGGAATCCAATATTTGCCAGTAGATTCCATACAAACCTCAAAGCAGGAATAGTATTCCAACCACTTGCGAAGTTCAATAAGTTGATTAGTGAAAGTTGAAAATCGGTGACGTTTGTATTCAGTAATGCCTTTATCGTTGGTTATCGCAAGTACCGCTACGACAAAGGATTTGTGAACGTCAATCCCACAACAGATGGGATGCACAATTTTTAACATAGTAAATTTCTCCTCCCCAAAAATTAGAGGAGACGAAGACATTGACTGCGAAGCTCTCTACAAACGAGTCGTTTATCCAAACATAAGTTTTCGTGCTCAATGACACAGTTAGTTGTACTTGTAAAGCTAAGCTACACCTATAATTATACAAGGTCGAAACAAGTTCCGCACTTATTCTCCTCCCCGTGATTTGTAGTGTATCTATGCTCCTCCAAATACATTTTAACAAAAAATAGAAGAACGCTCCTAACTTGAAGCAACACTTTTTCATTCGGTGTTGTGCCTGAGTGCGGAGCGCGAAAGGAATAGATTATAA
>NZ_BAAGGP010000174.1:0-1628 GCF_054658615.1 Pseudolactococcus yaeyamensis | reverse complement strand
AGTTAGCACTTGCCAGAAGTCCGTCAACCGTGCCTTGGAAACTACTTGACGCCATGTCGTTTGATTGCGCCTTAACGACAGGCTTACCATTGAGTGTCCCGATTTGCGAGCCATTGACGACATCAGCCGAGACCACTTGAACTTTTTGAGAGACAAGTGGCACTACTTGATGAAGTGCAACGCCACCTACTAAAACAGCTAAAGCAGTAGCGCTATATAGCCACTTTTTGCCCGACTTCCATTGACGGAAACGAGTTTGTTTAGGTTCTTTATTACTCATGTAATATCCTTTCTTTTTTTACTTTGCAAAGTAAAAAAGCGCTCCACCTGCACGCTTCAATTTTAATTTATAGTTTTTGGGGAAAGAAAAAAAGACAAGAATTTTGATTTTCTTGTCTCTTAATATTTATTATTTAATTGATATTTCTCTTATTAGCAATATCAATCCCACGGTGTTGAACCGCCTGCAGGACCTTTACCAGAATCTAACGCATCTTTATCACGACCAGCTTGTGACCAATCAATCGCTCTATCTGGTTCTTGTGCAGGTGCTGAGTTACTTGGTGCGCTTGGTGTTTCTGGTTGAGGTGCATAGCCATAATCAGGTTGTTGTTGCTCTGGTTGTGCCACCGTCTGTTGGGCTTGCTGCTCTGCCTGTTGAGCCGCTACCGCCTGCGCTTGTTGTTCGGCTTGTGCTTTTTCAGCTTCTGCCTTAGCTTTAGCTTCACTATCAGCTTTTTCTTTAGCTTTTTTATCGGCTTCCACTTTGAGAGCCTTATCCTTAGCTTCTTTATCAGCCTTGGCTTTAGCTTCCTTATCGGCTTTTTCTTTAGCAATTTTATCAGCCTTAGATTTTTTGTCAGCTTCGATTTTTTCTTGACGGCTTTCTGCTTTAGCGCTTGCGACATTATTTTGATGAACGGCTATGCCAGTAGCACCACCGATTAAAACCAAAATGACAGCACCTACCGCCAAACGTTGCTTAAGTGTTGTAGCCTTGATTTTTTCCTTAATATTATTCATGATTATTATACCTCTAATCTATTTTTTAACTTCTTTTATATTACTATTATCTCATATAAACCTAGTATTTACAACGTTTTACAAGTATTTTTGATATAGTATGTAACTCTATCAGCCATAGATGTTTGTTATAGTTTTAAGCTATGATTATCTGCTATTTTTTACCAACTAATCGTAACCACTCCATTTTCATCTGTTACCATATAGCCTAGAGATAACAGTTTAGTTCGTCCCTCATCTGACAAACAGTAATTAACCATAGCTTGATTTTCTACATTTTCAATCGGTTTATATAGTGTAGTATCTAAATAACCCATTTCAGCATCACTCTTAATCCTTTCAAACAATTTTTCTTCTACATTTCCTATTGATTGTTCGTTTAATTTACGAGCTTCGACAGCTCTTAAAAAGTTAGTCATTTTACACCTCAATTCCTAAGACGACATAGCCGTCTTTTTGTTTGTATTCTGTAATATAAGTTACTTTTGCGATAATATTATCCGCTTGATATTCTGGTACTTTATCAAATCTCGCATACCGTTTATCGCCTTGTAAGGGATTGGTATTTTCTAATACTATATCCGTCTTTTGTGCATATCCTACAA
>NZ_BAAGGP010000173.1:0-1657 GCF_054658615.1 Pseudolactococcus yaeyamensis | reverse complement strand
CATTTTAAGTTCCATTTCTACTCGCTGCGCTCGGCGAATCAAATAGTGATGAAAACGAGTGCGCACTCTCGTTCTATACGATATAATTGAATCAGAAGAAGGTAAACTACAAAGCACGGGAGGAGGAGTTACAGACTATCTTTTCGATTCAAAGCAGTATTTTAAGCAGTGTATGAAATGCCTTTCAAGCACAAATAAGTGAGTCTTAACTCGTACACTAGTCATTGTTTTAACAAATCCTAGTTAAATTGCTGGCATTTCAGTCCCTACCTTCTTCCTCTTTTGGACAAGGAGAGCTTCTTATGAAAATTGTTTACCCCGTATGTGCTGGATTGGATGTTCACAAGACTTTTATTGTCGCAACTATTATTACGACTAAATCTAATGAAATCAATCCCTCCTACAAAAAACAACGCTTTTCAACTCACAATAACCAAATTCTGGCATTGAAAAATTGGTTATTAGACAACAATTGTCATGACATTTGTATGGAATCTACTGGTAAATATTGGATCCCTATCTTCAATCTACTTGAAGATGAACTAAAAGTTACTGTCTGTAACCCTAAGTGGGTAAAAGCTGTTAAAGGCAATAAAGATGATGTCAAAGATTCTAAATGGATTGCGGAGCTTTTTCGAATCGGCCTCGTACCTGCCAGTTTTATTCCGCCTAAGTTCTTTCGTATACTTCGAGAATTCACTAGATATCGGGCTAAATTGACCTACCAACGCTCTAGCGAGAAAAATAGACTTCAAAACGCTTTTACTGTCGGAAATGTTGCCATGGATTCTGTTGTCTCTGACATGTTCGGGAAATCCTCTAAAAAGGTGAGAGATTATCTTATCTCAACTTCAAATTTTAATCCTGAATATTGTCAGTCACTCCTTCATGGGAGAATGAAACCTAAAGCTGATGCGCTTTGGGAATCTATTGTGGGCTATTCTTTTACACCTGAACAGATTATCCGAATTCAGATGATTGAAGAACACAAAATTTATCTGGACAATACCATTCAATTTCTTGATGAGATGCTAGATAAAATGATGGCACCACACGAAGAAGTGATTAACTTACTGGTTTCAATTCCAGGTATCAAACGACAATCTGCTATCACAATCTTATCCGAAATTGGGAGAGATATGACGGCATTCAAATCCTCTAAAAGACTTTGTGCTTGGGCGGGACTAACACCTTCAAGTAATGAATCTGCGGGTAAGAAGAAATCTGTTAAAATTTCACGTGCTGGAGTTTATCTCAAACCAGCCTTAGTACAATGTGCTCACGCTGCCGTGAAATCAACTCAAAATACTTACTACAAAGACAAATACGAAAGAATAAGTAAACGTAGAGGGAAAAAGAGAGCCATTATCGCAATTGCTCGTATGATGCTTACCGCTATTTTCAATATGATAAATAACGGGGAGTTATGGAACCCAACTGATTTATACAAGATAGATATGCCAGAGCACTTGATTAAAAAACAGTTGGATAATGCCATTAAACAAGCAACTAAATTGCTTATCAAGCAAGGTATTCTTCCTGAAGAGTTTAAAAAAAGCAGGGAAATGAGGGATACCTAAAGATTTTTCGCCCTTAAATTGAGAGCTGGTTTTCTGCGCTCTTTTTAAGGGGGGACTTTATATTGTTTTTCACACTA
>NZ_BAAGGP010000172.1:0-1725 GCF_054658615.1 Pseudolactococcus yaeyamensis | reverse complement strand
AGGCGACACCTGAAAAATTATTAATGATTGTCCGTGAACACTGGAAAATTGAGAGTTTACATTGGGTGCTGGATGTTGTATTTTCTGAGGATGAGTGTCATGTCATCTCAGAGAATGCGCAAAAAGTTTTGAATGTGTTTAGAAAACTCGCTATTTTAGCTCATCGTACTTATTTGAAACAAGTAAATAAATGGTCTTTTCAGATATTGGCACACCTAAAACAGGGCGTAAGGGCAAGAATGAAAGAATTGAATTTGCGGACGATATTGATTACAACTTCAACGTTTATCAGGAAATCAAGGATAAATTGATAGAAATGGGAGTTCCTGCAAAAGAGATTGCCTTTATCCATGATGCAGAGAAAGATGAGCAAAAAGAGGCGCTTTTTGAAAAAGTTAGAACTGGAGAGGTTAGGGTTCTGTTTGCCAGCACGCAAAAAGGCGGAACTGGGGTCAACGTGCAAGATAAGCTCTTAGCCGTCCACCATGTGGATGTCCCATGGCGACCAAGTGACATCGAACAGCGCAATGGTCGGATTGTCCGTCAAGGTAATACTAATCCAGAAGTTCAAATCTATAACTATGTTACTAAGGGGACTTTTGACACCTTTATGTGGCAAATTCAGGAACAAAAACTCAAATATATCACTCAGGTTATGAGTGGTAAGTCTGCTAGTCGTTCTATGGACGAAATGAACGACCTCGTTTTGACGGCAAGTGAAATCAAGGCGGTTGCGACCAACAATTCCTATATCAAGGAAAAGATGGAACTTGAAAACAGCCTAGCTAATCTCACGATTGCTCGTAATTACTTTGTCAAAGGTCAAGAAAAAAATGTCAAAGAAATTCAGGAATTGGAAATCAATATCCCCCTGAGTGAGCGACATCTCGCAAAAATTACAGCAGATAAAATCACTGCTGAAAATAGTATGATAAATAATGGCGCATTGCCCGAAGAATTATTTGAAATCGAACTTGAGGGACATGGTCTCATCACAAATAAACGAGAAGCGGGCGATATTATCAATCAAACCGTTCACAATGCTTTCTCAGATGAAGTCCATGATTTTAAGATTGGCGATTACAAAGGCTTTGAGATTATGGGGCGAACCAAGACAGAACAGACGATACTTCACGCAGAAGATACGATTTTCGTCGTCGGTCAAGCAATCCACCCACTCAGTATCAATGTGTCAAGCGGTATCGGCACAATGACACATATCAATAATCTTTTAACTGATAAAATAATTAAAGCCCCAGACATCACCCAAGTTCGTTTGACAGAAAGTAAAGCAAAACTAGAAAGTTTAAAAGCTAACCAAAATACCAAATTTGACAAGGAGGACGAATATAAGCGAATCAGCTTGAAACTGAATGAAGTCAGCCAAGCTGTGTTGAGTAATTCGCCAATTCCAGAAAAATCATTTGAAGTTGACGATGATTTAGAAATGTAAAGAAGAATGAAAGAGGCTGGGACAAAAGTCCTCTAAAAAAATAGGCTATGAATCATTTCTGATGTTAATCGGAAACGTTCATAGCCTATTTCTGTCACGACAAACGCATGACTCTCTCCAACCCCAAAATATAAAGCATATTTTAAAAAAATAACAGCTCTCACATTGAAAACAACTGTGCCAAATAATCTGGAAAAGTCATTGATAACGAAAAACGTTTGAGACGAATGCTCATCTTCTTTTTACGCATTTCCAAATCCTTCAAAATGGCT
>NZ_BAAGGP010000171.1:0-1768 GCF_054658615.1 Pseudolactococcus yaeyamensis | reverse complement strand
TTATTAGCAATCTCTCTGATTTTATTTTAAAAACAAATCTAAAGGCAGAGGACTTTGTTTTAGCTTTGAAAGCTAGCAGTAAAGTAGGGTTGAATTTTATTATCTTCACACCACATGAGTATATTGCCAAGTCTTTTGAAGCAGTACCAAAAGCAATTCGTACCATGAAATTCTCAGGCTTAATTGGCGAACGGGTCTATGATTCTCCTTTAATTAAGGGACAAGCGCATTCACAAGAGCCAGACCTGTTCCTTCATGAAGCATTCTATGTCATGAAGGGTGGCGCAATTTATGACAAGCTGAAATTACCGAAACAAAGAGGAGATTCAAATGACTAAAGAAGTGACCCTTTTACCCCTTGGGACAGCTGTCAGTATTAAAAATGATGATAGCAAGTATATCATCATGGCTAGAACATTCATTAAGCAAAAAACTGGGGAGATGCTTGCGACTTATAAAGGTGTTCCGCATCCTTTTGGGGAAAGTAGCACCTATAAGACGATTATTATCAAAGCAGGGGATATTAGTAAAGTCGAGCAACTAGGCTACGAAGATGAATTAGACAAAGAGTTTATTAAGCAACGTTTAGATAACGCTGCTGAGCAACCTAATAAGCCAGTTGACCCAGTAGTATCGAAAACTACTATCCCTAAAGCACCCACAACGCCACCAAAACCTATTCAAGAGGAAGAAACACTTGAATATCCAAATGATCCATTTTATAAACTTAGAAATAGAGGAAAAGAAAATGTCTGAACAAAAAACTTATTTGCCGCTCGGTAGTATCGTGATTTTAAAAGGAGCGCTAAAAAAACTGATGATTATTAGTCGTGGTAGTATTTTAGAAAGTAAGTACTACGACTACGGTGCTATTTTATATCCAGAAGGCATGTTTGATGAAAATATTGCTTACTTTAATCGTGAAGATATTATTAAAATTGTTCATGAGGGATTCACGGATGATGATGATAAATTATTGATAGAAGAAATCAATGAAGCCTATGGTCAATTTGAATCAAGTGCAATTAGTGTGGAAGAACAACAAGAAGTTGAGGAAAAAGTTCAATCAGTAGAGGACGATGATCCCTTTGCGGCAGTTCGTGATTTGGAGGAATTTGAATGAGTGCGTATGATGCTTTAAATAAAATTAAAGAATTAGAGCATGCGATTTCGGAGTTTAAGCAAATTAAAAGTGATTTGCAAAATTATCATATTAAAACTTTGAATAGTGCAGGAAGTGGTCAATGGTCTGGTCAGAAAAAAAATGAATATAAAAGAGAGCTAGAAAATGCCAAAAATCACTTAAACCAAGCAAAAACACAAGTAGGACAAGCAATCACTGAGTGTAAGAGTAGACAACGGTCACTCTACCATACGATTGATAAAATCAAGCACCCAGATATTGCATTTGAAGCTTGGTGCCTTACATTTTAGAAGGGACTAAAACATGGCAAAAAGAGGTGTGAAAAAAGGGTATCATCTTGAGACAGTAAAAGTCTCTGAATTGACCTCAGCAGTTACAAATACAAAAGATGGTTGGACACGTGGTGA
Source organism: Pseudolactococcus yaeyamensis (assembly GCF_054658615.1). Classification (NCBI taxonomy): domain Bacteria; kingdom Bacillati; phylum Bacillota; class Bacilli; order Lactobacillales; family Streptococcaceae; genus Pseudolactococcus; species Pseudolactococcus yaeyamensis. The sequence goes on along the minus strand of NZ_BAAGGP010000171.1, from coordinate 217 downwards.
TAACTTAAATACATCACAAGCGAAACGTGTTTCCAAAATTTATAACGATTTGTCTAATCTTATCGCAAGTTACGGTAGGCTTGCCCAAAAAGATGTCAAAGAATTCGACAAGTTGGGTGTGAAAATTGAAGAGGAAGACAGAAAGGACGCAAATGGCGGTAAATAAATTCTACGCCGATAGTTGGCAGTCGCAATCGCCCGGCTTAGCTAAAGGGCT
>NZ_BAAGGP010000170.1:0-1775 GCF_054658615.1 Pseudolactococcus yaeyamensis | reverse complement strand
CGCGGATCTGTGACGCTTTCTAAATACGCGTAGATTTCGTACATCATGAACTCCCTTAATAGCTTTTCTTTTACTTTAACATAAATAGAGATACTAGGGAATTATTTATTTCATGCGTTTGTCGTGGCTCTTAGCCAATATTATTGAAAACGCAAATATTTTATGCTATAATGTTTAGTAAACGTATACTAAAAAGTAGAATTGAGGATAAAACATGACAGTTTTGATTTTAGGTGGCGCTGGGTATATTGGTAGTCATGCAACGGATGAATTTCTTGCACGTGGTTATGATGTTGCAGTCGTTGATAATTTGTCGACTGGGCATCGTGAAGCTGTAGCAGACAAGGCACGATTTTACCAAGGAGATATCCGTGACAAAATTTTCTTGACAGACGTTTTCACTCAAGAGAAAAACATCGAAGGGGTCATGCATTTTTGTGCCTATTCTTTAGTGAGTGAGTCAATGGCAAAACCGCTCATGTACTTTGAAAATAATGTCGGTGGTGCCATGACATTACTTGACGTCATGCAGGACTTTGATGTTAAACACATCGTGTTTTCAAGTACGGCAGCAACATTTGGCATTCCAGAAGAGATGCCAATCACGGAAAAAACACCTCAAAACCCTATTAATCCCTATGGCGAGAGCAAGCTTATCATGGAAAAAATGATGGCTTGGCAAGCTGCCGCGACAGATATGACCTATGTTGCCCTGCGTTATTTCAATGTCGCAGGCGCTAAGCATGACGGCTCTATTGGAGAAGCACATAAAAACGAAACGCATCTGATTCCGATAATCTTGCAAGTGGCACTTGGTCAACGCGACAAAATCATGATTTACGGCGATGATTATCAAACCGAAGATGGCACTTGTATCCGCGATTATATCGGCATGACAGACTTGATTGACGCCCATATCAAATCGCTTGAGTACCTCAAAGCTGGCGGTCAATCAGATGCCTTTAATCTCGGCACGAAAACAGGTTATTCTAACCTACAAGTGCTAGAAACGGCACGTCAAGTGACAGGTCATGCTATCCCATCAGAAATCGGGCCACGCCGCATTGGTGACCCCGATGCCCTGATAGCAGATAGCAGTAAAGCACAAGAAGTACTAGCTTGGACACCGAAAGAAAAACTTGCAGATATTATCCAAAATGCCTGGACATGGCATCAGAAACATCCGCATGGCTATGAAGAGTGATACTGACTAGAAGACACGTACAGTTGACGTGTTTTTGTTTGGTGTAATGTACGTGATTCAAAAAAAGAATCTTTTTCTCTTGACAAAATACACAGGTACTTGTATAATTGTTTTTGTAAAGGTACCTGTTGAATTTAGACAGGAAATAAAAAGAAAAGAGAAATCACATGATGACTACTGACGACATAGCAATCCAAGTCAATGGACTTACCAAAATTTTCAAAGGTAAAAAAGCTGTTGGCGCTATTGATTTAACCATTAAAAAAGGAGAAGTCTTCGCCATTTTGGGATCTAACGGTGCGGGTATTTATAGAAAACAAAATTAAAGAAACAAATTCCATACCACATTTGTCTTAATCAATTACTTTATCAAGTCATAACCCCTTTAAAATAGGGCATTTCAAGCAGAAAAATCAATCATTCGTGGTTGATTTTTTCTGTTAGTAAGTCTAGTGGTAATAAGTCAAGTAAGACTTGTAAATTTATTTTACAAGATTTATGAAACTAAGGTACACTAAATAAGCCTACGAAAAATTCATTTTTTCGCAAGTGCTATCAAGGACTTGTGCTC
>NZ_BAAGGP010000169.1:0-1791 GCF_054658615.1 Pseudolactococcus yaeyamensis | reverse complement strand
ACTTTCCAATAGTCTCCATATGCCATGTTAGTACCTGCTTTCTTTTTTGAAATAGCTTTTCTATCTCTATGAATTTATTTTTACATAACTATTATCTGTTGTCAACGATTAAATCGCTTCGAGTGCATTTTTTTCAAAAAAAGATTCAAAGACTTATTTTTACAGTTTTTGTACGTTTTAATCGCCAAAAAAACGCTCCCCTAGACCATTGTAGTCTCGGAGAGCGTTCTGATTTTTAGCTTAAAATTCTAAGTCATCATCTAAAACATCTTTATTACTAGATTTTGTGATCATTTTGTTTGGAAAATTATCAGGTGCAATATAATTTGACTTGTCCCAGAAAAGGTCATCGAAGTAAGCCAATTTATCCTGATTAGCTTCAAAGTGACCATTTATTCCTGAAAGTACTTTAAATGTTTCAGTGTTCTCGCCCAGCATCAACAATTCTTCATGACTATATTTTCCGAATAGTTGCTGATCCAATACCTGAGTTAAGGGAAGTCCTGACGGATAAAGTATATTTTTAAAGCGGTCATAAACTTCAATTTGCCTGAAAAGATTGGTATGTTGCAGATAGGCAACATTTTCAATCAAGTGTTCCACAATCATATCATGATGCGCTTTATCAGTCGCACGTGCCTTTAGTGGGTTCTCTGAGTACATCTTTTCATATCTGTTCAAAGTCCCTAGATAAGATAAATCTGGTTTGGTTGCCATCAGCGCTAAATCAACTTGATAGCCTCTATCTTTGAGCAGGCGAGTTGTTTTTTCAGGCACTTCTGTCGTGCGCAGCGTTCCCTCGATAAGCAAATTATAGCCTAAATGAGACAGATTATCTATCAAGGCTTCTGTCATTTGACCGGCAAATTTTGCCGTATAATTGACATCGGCTTTGCCATGTTCTTGCGTAATCTCTGTACTTCTTGGATGCTGCGCTCTAAAACTATCGCCATCAATGATAATCATGCCAGTTTCAAAACTCTGAGCTTTAAGTCTATGAATGACTGTTTTTCCTGAACCACTTTGTCCGCCCAATAGGATAGCAGTTGGGTTGTTGGACATTGTCACACCTTGGGTCAAAGAGAAAAGATTGAGCTTCAGACGTGCTGAAAATTCTTCAGGGGTAAAATCATGACTGGTCATGTTATGCTGCTTCCTCCACATCTGAAAAAGCAATAGATAGCTCATGAATATAGGCTTTTAAGCCTGCGACTTGCTCAAAACTTGTCATACTATAAATGTCAGTATTGATTTTCTTTGAAAGTCCCATGGCAATTTTTGAAATTGGATCATGTCTATCTTCTAGTTTTATCTCATGCTTAAGGAGATAGTTGTAAATTGTCGCAAGGACACTTGCCCCTAACTCTTTTACGACTTCAATTTCTAATGTTAAGTTGTAATCTTCTATTGGCGATAACATTTTATCTTCTCCTATTATGTCTACGTATGATAGATTGAATTTCTGCGCTATCTTATCGATCACGCTATAAGGGACATCATGTGCGCCGAGTTCATATCTACTCAGACTGGTTCGTGAAATACCTAGAACACTCGCAAATTCTGTCTGGTTCATTTGATTGGCTTGCCGTATCTGCTTTATATTTTCTGAAATCATTTGACCTCCTAGTTATATTATAGCACTTTTGCGTCTTTTTTGGCGCAAAAAAAATAGGCTGGGACAAAAGTCCACAGTCACTAAAATAAAAAGCAAGCTAATCCAATCAATTTTGATTGTTCTAGCCTGCTTTTTTTCTATATCCGACAGGTTACCATCAGTTTTCTGAGATTAAT
>NZ_BAAGGP010000168.1:0-1909 GCF_054658615.1 Pseudolactococcus yaeyamensis | reverse complement strand
CTCAACTACCAGAATTTCAAAATTTGAGTAATTTATTTCAACAAATGTCTGATTATAACAAGAATAATCAGAAGGTTGCGGGTGACGCTTGGGAAGATATGTTTGACGGCTATGTTAAAGATGTCGAAAAAGCAGCAAAGGAAAAAGCCAAAAAAGAAGGGCTTTTGGGGTTGATTTGGGATACCTTACAAGTTGCGGCTGGCGCTGTTATTGCAGTTGTTGGTCTAGGTTTAACCCCCTTTACGGGAGGCGCTTCACTTGGCTTAACTATCTTTGGAGCTAGTCTAGTAGTTGGTGGTGTCAATAGCGGTATCAATCATGCTTCAATGGCAATCCGTGGCGAAGGCTTAAATCTTGTTGGCATGGCGAGTGAAAAAGTTGGTGCTTGGTATAGTAAAAATATTGCTCAACCTGCCAAAGATTCAGGACAACCGTGGTTAGAGTTTTTAGCGGGTGTCGGCGGTGCAGCTGGCGAAATGGTCAGTGGTATGGCACAGATGAATGTTGTTGAAATTTCGAAAAGCGTTGGTACGCTTATCACAAGTCCAGAAGCTCGCAAACAAATGGGAGCTGGTATAGGCGAGTGGTGGAAACAAGTCAGAAGTGGGAATGCCTATGTCATCGGCGAAACAGTCTTCAATGTTGCAGGTTTCTTTGTTGGCGCATCAGAGGTTCAGGCAGCTTTCAAGGTAGCAAGAGGTGGACAAGCGACTAGTATTCTTTCTAAAGGTGGGGCATTTGTCAAAGCACTCGGTAAAGAAGGGGCAAGTAATGCTAAAAACTTGTTTACAATGCCTAGTCGTGTCGTGGATAATATTTCTTCTAATGGAAAGAAATTTATGCAAAATCTTGAGGAAGTATTTAGTGGTAAAAATTCACGTTATGCTTTTGCGGGTGTAGGAGATAGCGAATCAATTCTAAATAAAGTAACAAGAAATTCGGATGTCGTGACTAAAAATGATGTTCAGAGGAACTTCATGGAAGTTACTGGTCAGCCTAATCCTAATAAGGTAACACAGACGACAGGGCGTGGAAGTGCTTCTCTGAAAGGGAATACTAAGCTCTCACCAGATGATTTTGACTTTGATGACAAAGGTTTCAATGGTAAACTTAGAGGAGATAAACAAAGTTTACCTGACGTTAATTCAGAAAAAATATCTTATGTTAAACGAAGCCCAAGCGAAGCTGCTAAACTGAGGCGGGAATTTGATTCAAAAGTCAAGTCAGAATTTTTGAAAGATTTGTCTCAGGATGTTGAAAAGCTCAAACAAGCGGGACTAAGTGAAGCAGATATTTTGAAACTTTCTAAAGGGAAGTCGCCTGGTGGAAAATATGAATGGCAAGTGCATCATCAGTTACCATTAGATGATAGTGGGACTAACGATTTTAGCAACCTTGTTTTAATAAAAAATGACCCCTATCATAAAGTGATTACAAACTATCAAAACATAGTCAAAAAAGGTTTGGGAGTAGGTGAAGGAAGATTAGTTGACTGGCCTATGATAGAAACAAATATTTATCCTTCTCAGGCTCTGAAAGGTGGTAAATAAGATGTTTAAATGGGAACAGCAATTAAAAAAGGTACATGAATTTCAAAGAGAATTTGGAGATGAACTCTCTAAACCAATATCTGAGGAAGAGTTTGATAGATTAAAAAAGCGTGTTAAAAAATACTTGGACAAAGTAGTTCCAGATGAATATAAAATTTTCATGACCATAACAAATGGAGTCGGGTTTGATGGTGTTGGACTTTATGAGGATGATGAAGGCAATCGATTATCGGATTTGGTAGAAAATAATCTTGATTGGTATACAAATGATGAACTCAGGAAGTATCTTATTTTGGGAGATGGTAATATTAGTTGGTATGTGTATTTCCCTGATGAAAAAAAATATCAAATTTTAGATA
>NZ_BAAGGP010000167.1:0-1979 GCF_054658615.1 Pseudolactococcus yaeyamensis | reverse complement strand
AAATCCGTGAGTCCATTCCAGAACTATTATCTCTGAGAAACGGCTCAGTAGTCAAGTGAAAATTAATATCAATTAGGTAAAAATCGTAGTGGTTAATCACTACTAGAATATATTATACGAGGAGAAACAGTTGTAATTTCTGAACCTTTACTACTCGCAATCACAAATACAAGAGAAATAAAGAGACTTAAAATCAAGTTTTTATTCATAATAACAATTATCGAAGAGACAATACCTGAAAATAAAATTGAGACAATAACAGATAAAGCATCATACATTAGAAAATCAAACATAGAAGTTGAATATGAAATCTGTTGAAAGACTCTCCCTACTACGGGAAAAATAACAATCATACTAATACCTATTGAAGAAACGAAAATACTAATTAACCTCATACAAATCTGTTTTTTACAAGTCACATTTGCCATCGTAAAGGAACGTATTCTATTAGTAGCTAAATCCGAAGAAACAAAAACAATTGTTAGAAATGCACTACTAATACTTAATAAAATTGACAAAATTCGTACAAAATATCTTGATATCGGGGCAGAAATTTTCTCCTGTTTATTTTCAATCCTTTTTTTTATTATCTGATAAGGTTCGTTAATATAATACTGATAATTTTTTGTAGCGTAAGTTCCTGAAAACATTGAATAACCAAAACCATATGGTAAATATAAGGCATTTCTATAATCCTTGAATTCTTTTTCTGACAGACTGTTTAATTGCGCCACTGATAAAAATTTTAGTGATTGAATTTCTCCTTTTTTTTCAATCTTTTCATAAAATTTTTTGATCTTTTCTTCAGTAATATGGTCATTTGCCAAAAACACTGTCGTCGAAACTCTAGTATCAAACCTCATATTATCTTCATATACTGGCACAATAGTCGTAGCCGTTCTTTCTTTCAAAAAAGACTGCTTATCTTGCTTGTTAAACGCTTTAAAATTCTGAAAGCCAAGCTTTTTTTCATACTGTTGTTGATTAGTAGGTATTTCACCAACTACCCATTGCCCCTGTAAAAAAAGAACAATAGCTGTAACCGATATTAGCACATAAAGAATTGGAGATTTCAATACCTCTTTAAAATATAAATATAGTAGGTTCATCTGCTACTCCTCTCCATTTAGTACGAGAAAGCAATTTTCCAAAGTCGCAACAACTGGTATTGAAGTATCAATTTCAGTTGTTGTTACTTCGTCACTATATATAATGATTCTTTCTCCTAATTTAGACTTAAATCGCTTAATAACTCTAGTCTTTTTAGGAATTTTTTCGCTGAAAGGAATTTCATAAAAATGTCCTTCAAATTTTTCTACTAAAGCTGATAATTCGCCTTGAAATTTTATTCTTCCCTTTTTCAAAATAATAATTTGGTCACTAATTTGTTCTATATCTTCTATGATATGAGTAGAAAAAAGTATCGTTTTAGTTTTTCCTAAATTCATGATAAATTCTCTTATACTACTTCTTTCCTCTGGATCTACTCCTGCCGTTGGTTCATCAATAATCAAGAACTCCGGATTATGCACAAGTGCAACAGCCAGCCCAACTCTACGCTTCATGCCACCTGATAGCGCTTTGTATTTTTTCTTTCTATGCTCCCAGAGATGCAGCGCTTTAATTAGATACTGAACTTGTTTTTCTGTTGCTCCATGCTTTAATCCATGTAAATAGCCAAAATAGCGAATATTATCTTCAACTGATAATGTTGGATACATACCAAATTCTTGTGGCATATAGCCAATTTTTTTCGACTTTCTCTCACTTCCTCTGAGCTTTCTCTTTTTTTATCATAAACAAATACAGTTCCCTCACTCTGATATTGGACACTCGCAATAATGTCCATCAAAGTCGTTTTGCCCGATCCGTTAGCCACTGGTATTTAAAGAAAACAGTTTCCTTTGTCTATTCTATTACTTTATCAATGCCACGATTTCCTGTTCTTGTTCCGCAAAGCGAAACACAATTGTGATTTC
>NZ_BAAGGP010000166.1:0-2023 GCF_054658615.1 Pseudolactococcus yaeyamensis | reverse complement strand
AATTTACAGAAAGTTATTCCAAATTAATACAAGCTAAATATCCTAATGATGAAAAACTAGATGATGCAATAGACCATCAAATGCGTTACTGGTTAGATAAGCCTATTGTCGATTATATTAATGATAAACTACCTGTTGGCGAGGGAGAAACCAAGGCATCAGCCTATCTAAAATGGGTAGAGGAAATGGGAATAGTCCCAGGAAATCCTGAAGCTGGTTATCATAATCGGACAGAATTAGATAAAGAACCAAACCCTAAGAATGAAAAAATCACAGTAGGGCATATTGAAATTATTTTCACGCATGATGGAAATAACACGGTAAGTATGTGGAATCATTTAGATACAGATGATACAGGACTTCGTTATATTTCAGATCCAAAGCATTATGAAGATGATTATCAAAATATTGCGAATACGGATTCAGCAAATTATTCAGAGCCTAAGATTAAAAATGGAAAATATCAGAACAGTGGTGATAGGCATGAATTTCTGGACGTCAAATTTCCAGAAAGCAATGAACCTGATTTGAGATTAAAAGCTAAGGGAAAATATGATGAGACACATGACTATAAGACAAATTTAGAGAAAATTAAAGGTGGCAAATGACTTTAAAATTAAAAGCCCCTATGTGCCGAATAGGTTTAGTCTTTGTAATGCTTATTAGTTCTTTGAGTGTTTTATCTGCTTGTGCTCAAATTAAGAAAGGGATAAATGCAATGTCTGAAAATAAAGAAGTTACAGAAATAAAAATCGGGGAAACCTATACCATGTCATGGAGCAAATCTGATGTACGAGAAAGTGATAGAAGTATTTCGTATATAAAATTATTAGACGATAAAACGTTTATGGAAGTTTATGATGGTACGCAACGTTCTAAAGAATATTATGAAGGAGATGGAGATAGGAAAAACATCAAATTAATAATTGGTACTTATGAAAAAGAGGGAGACAACTTCATACAGAAGAGCTACATTTCTTATCAAATTCTATCTTTTTCATCAGATATTGAAGTTAAAAAGGGTGCTAGTGGAGAAGTTGGCGATTTTATGTCGACAAAAGAGAGAGAATTTGATAGCAATAAAGGAGGAGGTACAGCTATTGAGAAATACGGCGAGCATTATCGAATAAACTCTGCAAATTTAAAAGGTGACATTCCGTCAGACCCTTTACGTGTTTCAAAAGTCAAGCTCCCAGATTCTGCCGAAGCATTTCTTTCACAATATAATTTGGTAGACCCACAAGCTGAAAAAGCAAAAACTAAGGCAGAGGCAGAACGCCTTTATTGGCGTTCAGATGAAGGTCAAGATGAAATGGCAAGAGCCTTTGGTTTTGATATACCAGTCTCTGAAGATGATGATGGTTTTAAAATATTTGGTTTCTAAATAAATCAGAGGTAGAAAAAATAACAAAAACATAATTTATAATTTTCTGTTTTTTGTGTTTTTACAATCTAGTTTTCGGAAAAAATATCTCGAAATCTACACCACCATACCAGTGGAAAGTCCCACTATTTACCACTAAACGCCCACTAAAGGAAAAAACACAGGCACACGGCAAAACCCCGACACTGTCGGGTTGGCACTCATTAGAGTGCCTGTTTTGTCTTATGCTCTTGCATTGCGTAAAAAAAGTTTACAAAAAAGATAATGTTTTTATTTTGAACGAGATAGCTAGATTTTCAATTTTGTTCGTATTCAAGCTAATCAAACTATATCAAATAACAAAACAAAAGTATTGAAGATGTCTCTTGCACAAATAATTGTGTGAGAGACTTTTTATATTTTTCAGAAAACACGCCTTCTTTCTGTTTTTAAACGTTTTAATATTTGAGGGGAGAAATTGATGAATACAATTATTAAACGAGATTTGAGAATAAATTATAGAAAAATCTTTCAAAAAACAAGAGAAAAATGGTATACTGATAGGGAACAGTTTTTCGCTTGCTTTCCATTCCCTCAACAAGTGGAGGAGAAAAATGGCAAAAACATCAAATGTTTACAAAGATAAAAAAACAGGTGCTT
>NZ_BAAGGP010000165.1:0-2219 GCF_054658615.1 Pseudolactococcus yaeyamensis | reverse complement strand
GCGCGGATCTGTGACGCTTTCTAAATACGCGTAGATTTCGTACATCATGAACTCCCTTAATAGCTTTTCTTTTACTTTAACATAAATAGAGATACTAGGGAATTATTTATTTCATGCGTTTGTCGTGTTCCAAGTAGCAATTTAACCACATCTGTATCCCTTACTTGTTTAAGACATTGTGCAATGGCTGTTGTCACATTTTGGATAGCTTCATTTTCATTAACAATCATATTGCCATGTCCCTGAGTTGTCTCATATAAGACATTGCCATCTTCACCATATAAAACAGCATGGGTTTTGGTTGCTCCCGCATCAATACCTAAATACTTATTTTGCATTTTTTGCCTCACGAATAGCTATCAATTTTTCTTGATTTTTTGCATCGTGAATAACCATTGCCTTCTCAATTGCAAGTCGTGTCATTTCAAAGAAAACCATTGCGTCAAAAATTGCAAAGATAATGACAGGAATTCTGATAACTGAAAGTTTGTCTGGTATGACTAAAATGCCTATTGCCAGAAACAACATACTTAAAATCCCCCATATCCAACGATTTTGAATTGTTTGATTTTCAAAACGAGGCATATAATTGACAACTTTTCTTGCCCCAATTATCAGGCCTACTATCGCACCAAAAAATAAAATATTATACATCATTTTGTCCCTCTTTAATTATAGAAATACAGGGTCCTATTTATCTAGTCCCTGTATTTGGCTATTGTTATACTGTCGCTACTTCTGGATTTTCTTTTGTAGTAGCTTTCATTTCTTCTTCCAACATTTGTTTATCGTACATTTTTACAAATGGATAATAGATAATTCCCGCAATGACTAAGTTAATCAGAACAAGTATGACGATTCTCCAATCGTTACCTGTCGCAAGATAAGCACCAATCGGGGCAGGAAGTGTCCATGGAACATTAGCGACAAAGCCATTAACTAATATTGCACTGTAGGACGTAATGGTTAAAATAACAGGATTGACAATAAACGGAATTGTAAATATCGGGTTCATCATCAATGGCATCCCGAAGATAAGGGGTTCATTAATATTAAAGATTCCTGGTAAGATACACAATTTTGCCATATCACGAAGATATTTAGCCTTACAAGTAAAGAGTAGGAAAACAAGAGCGAGTGTGACACCTGCACCACCCATTGTTACAGTCCATTGATAGAATTGTTCAGGTGCTACATAAGGAAGTTTTATCAAAGGTTTTCCGTCTGCCATCGCAGCCATATTGGCATCTAGCATCATCAACCACATTGGGCGTACAATTGATCCGATGATATTCATACCATGAACGCCGGCTGCCCATAACAAGTGAATAAAGAGCATTGGAACAATCGCACCAAACATATTATTTCCCATAATATCTGCAATCGGATTGAAAATACTCATGATAAATGCATTGATATCGAAATTAAGCAAAACACGAACAATCCATAGAAAAATAATAATAAAACCGGCAGGGAGTAATGCACCAAATGAACGTCCTACTGCATCTGGCACGCCATCAGGCATTTTAATTGTAATATTATGCTTGATAAACCAGCGATAGACTTCTACTGCAAAAATCATCGTAAGAATCGCTGAGAACATACCCGCGCCACCAAGATATTGCATCGGTAATACCCAACCGATACCATTGCCACCAGCTTTAATCAATGTTTCATCAACATTCAAAGGAATCGTCAAAGTCAGGAAAGCCGCAAGTGATAAGACACCACCTGTTACACCATCAAGCTTATAAGATTTAGCCAATGAATCACCCATTGCAAAAGAGGCATAAATGGCCATCAACCCCATTGTAATACGAAATGGAATGGTCAGATTGCCTGTATATGGGGCAAGCCATGCCGCAACTGCTGGAATTGGAAAATTCGCAAAGACTAAGATAAACGACCCAATTAAAATGAGCGAGAGCGTTGAAATGACCCCATTACGAATTGCAACCATGTGTCGCTGCATACCAATTTTGGTCATAGGTGGCATCAATTTGAATTCGATCCATTTAAGAAAAGTTTGCATAAAGGTTTCTCCTCGTATAATATATTCTAGTAGTGATTAACCACTACGATTTTTACCTATTTGATATTAATTTTCACTTGACTACTGAGCCGTTTCTCAGAGATAATAGTTCTGGAATGGACTCACGGATTTTGCTTATCCTCCTTGTTGCTTAGTCTTCATTCTTTAGTCTGCAACCCAAGCGATT
>NZ_BAAGGP010000164.1:0-2269 GCF_054658615.1 Pseudolactococcus yaeyamensis | reverse complement strand
ATAAAAGACAGTATTATGTCGCACTGGAAAAAGCTCAAGTTGAAGGTGATAATAGTTTGTTGGTCACTTACTTTGAATCCGAACAAAAATTTTATAAGAATTACCTTCGGAACAAAGGCTTTGAAGGCGAGATAGCACCTTCAAAAAATCCGCTTGATTAGCGATTAGAAAAAGCTTTAAAAGTTCAGCAAGAACAAAATAAAGAAGTAAGTTTGCCAAAAGAAACACCAGGGCACACGAAAGGACATTCCATGTAAAATGACTAAAAGACTAAAAGTAGAAAAGTGTAGAATTCCACTTTTCTACTTTTGGTCTTTTTTTTTGATACTATAAAAATTTATCAATCAATAGCAAAGATGACCTCAATATCTGTTTGTGGTATTCTGAAGAATCTGAAGGTGGTGTGGAAGATCCAGATCAAACGCAAACGATTGAACAAGAACAAGAACACAAGGTAACCAAAAAATCATCGAAAGAACGTTAGGCTGGTGTTCAATATAAAAAATAAAGTGTTTAGTAAGAAGGTAGACTGTGCTATAATTAAATAAAAAAGTTTAGGAGTTTAGTATGGATGATAAAGGAATTGTTGGCGTAACTCTAATGGTGATGGTTCCGATTGTGATTATTGTATGTGCTTTGGGATTTTTTGCGACGGTAGCGGCTGTCGTGTTTCCTGAACTTTGCGCATGGCCAGTAATAGCCTACACTGCTTTATTTGATCCTAAGCACACAGGACTATTTAATGACACTAACTCGGTTTTTGGTGGCTCTTTTGATTGGACTATAAAAAATGTTCCGATTTCAAATCATGTCTATCATCTTACTAAGCTAGCTGAAAAATGGCACTCGTTTTTCAAAATCATTTTGATGCTAGTTGTACCTGGTTCTTTAATTTTAGCTGCAAGAATGGTCGCCATTAAGAATATTAGAGTCCTATCCAGTTTATTAAGTGTTCTACCTATTTGGGCATTATATCAATTTATTCAAATCAATGATTTAAAACTTGATGCAATTTGGTTTACAGTCGTCATGATTATTGGCAGTGCTATTGCAATTGGTATTAGAACGCTTGTGTTTGGAGGATTTACAAAAATACAAAATAGTAGGAAGCAATTTTAGCTAGTCTTTATTATTGCAACTTGCTATTTATCATTTTAAAAACAAAAGCATTTAGTGTGAGGGTAGAAAATTCTACTTTTACACTGAATGCTTTTTTGTTGTGAGGAATTTTAAGTCATCAAGAATAATGATCTTTAGCAGAGTAGACAAACAAAATGTCAGCTTCAACTTTGTAGACTAATCTATCTTTTTCGTTTATTCGACGAGAGATTTTACCAGATAAATCTTCTTTTAAGATTTCTGGTTTTCCTATCCCATTAAATGGATCTCGCTCAATGTCTTTGATTAGATTATTGATTTTCTTGAGTGTCCTTTTATCTTGAGTTTGCCAATACAGATAATCATTCCAGGCATCATCACTCCATGATTTAATCATCGTCTACCTCAATCAGGTCACGTATGATTCCTTTACCTGCTTTAAATTGCTTATCAGCACGTTGGATTTTCTCCATGAGATATTGATTATTCAAGATGTAGTTGTTTTCAATCAGATTATCATAATCAAGTTTTGATAAGACGACCACATTTTCCTCTGGGTTTTTGTTCGTCACGATGATAACATCGCTATCATCATTGACTTTCTTCATGTATGATTTTAGATTAGCACGGAAATTACTATAAGCTACTGCTTCCATAAGCCACCTCTTTCTATATTTGTATTGTACTGCTTTTTGTACAATAAATCAAGCGGTAGGTTGTGTTTAATCCATTTTTTAGCACAATTTTCGGAATATCCAAAAAGGGAAACCGCATAGGCAATGGGTTTCCCCTTCTGGAGTTTCCTAATGGGATAGTCTAAATGGGGTAGTCTAATTTGAGTAGTCCAGAGGTTTAGATATAAATACATTCTAAATAAATCTTTAAATACATATTGATGAAGAAGATATATAACAAAAAAGCAATCAAAACGCTCAAAAAGTTGCGAGATTCAAAGCTAATATTGTAAGATTATTCTAGCAGTTTAGAAAGTTGGAAAAAATGAATCAGGACGTTATTGACGAGCGGGAATTTTTAAGTATTTTTAGAGCGCAAAATTTAGAGAAGTTTTTGAAGTTTATCAGCGACTATGATAACTATATGATGCCTCAGTTAAGGGCGCAAGGTTGGGAATTGGTTAGTAAATCGGAACGAACAGTAACCTTTGTCTTTG
>NZ_BAAGGP010000163.1:0-2289 GCF_054658615.1 Pseudolactococcus yaeyamensis | reverse complement strand
TAATTGTGCTCTGCCAACTATCATCAATTTTATATCACCCTTTTTAAGCGTCACTACTGTTCCAAGTGGTAAAACATATCCTTTAATCATCAAATTTTCCTTCTTTCAATTGTTTTTTTAATATTTTGCGTGCTTTTAACATTAGTTTAGGTTGAGCTATATCATGTAACGCAGTCACTGAAAAAGCTGTAATAATAAACATAATAAAGTCTTTTCCTCTCAATAGTCCCTGAGATAAACAGATTATAGAAACAAGAATTATTCCCCAGTATAGAAATATTTCTGTAAGTCTAAGGATCCAGAACTCTTTTCCCTTAGATATAATTTGAACAATATCTTGCTTCTCTATTTCAATATATTCACTTCTACCTATAAATTTTAATATTATAATTTTTACTAATATTTTTCCCGTAGCCCCCCTAAAGTAAGAGAAAAAATAATACTTAAAAAAACAGGAAAGTGAACGAAGCCGTCTAATATTATTCCCAAAATAGAAACAACACCCATTAATATTTGACTTAACCAAAAAGTTACGCTATAGGAATATGCGACTTCTTTATCATTCTCAGAAGTAGGACTTTTAAAATATTGAATATAGGGTCTATTCTTGTCAAAATCAAAATAAATTCCTGATGTTTCTGTTTTTTTTAGAAGAGAAGCTAATGATTTTTTCATGCAAATACACTTCCTAGAGATTTACCAAAATCTGAAAATATCTCCTCTGTTTTATTCATTAAATTTCCCAGCTTTTAGTTGTTTTTTTAATTCTTTTATCGCTTTAAAAGATAAACGAAATTGTACACAATCATTAAGGAGAAATAAAATCAGACCTACAACAAAAGACATAATTATATCTTTCCCTCTTATTGTTGTTTCAGATGTCAAAAAAATTACAATCATAATAATAGTTCCTATCTTTATGATTACATCCAAAATCTTAAGCATAGTATAATTAATTCTAACCGTTTTTATTACCTCTTTGATTTCATTTGCTGAAAATTCCCTATACTCTTTTTCTTTTACTATACTTTTTATAAAATTTACCGTAAAAATTTTTTCAATAGAAACACCTATTAATAAGGCAAATAAAATTGAGAAAATATTTGAAAAACTAAAAAATTTATCTAAAATCAAGCCTAGTATACTTGCTACACCTAATATAATATACGTCGATGAAAAACTAGATTTAGAATTTATAAAATTAAGTTTCCAATAAATTAAGTATGGTACATTTCTATCATAATCAAAACTTACAGTGGCATCTCCTTTGCGCATTAAGGGAACGATAACATCTGTTTTCATCTTCGTCATCCAAATCCCCCCCTAATGATTTACCAAATCCTGAAAAGATCTCTCCCGCTTCAATCACTAAATACCTCTGCCTTTAATTGTTTTTTCAGTATTTTTCGTGCTTTCATTACTTGATTAGGATGAATAGTTCCTTGAATAAAGGTAATAACTGAGACAAGTAAATTAATCATAATAAAATCTTTTCCCGACATTTTATTACTAGAGATTATTATTATTATCGCTAAAAATAATCCCAATATCAGTAAACAATTTGTCAGACGTAAAACCCATATTTTTTTGCCATGTTGTAAAGCTCTATATATGTCATTTTTTGTCACCCTATACTCTTTTTGATTATGTGTTATTTTTTTTTTCAAAAAATTTAGTATTAATTCCATAAAAAGAATCGCTGTTCCAACACTCACAACTAACCCAATAATAGGATTTATCGTCAAAATTTTATCTAGGAATAATCCCATTACATTAGTCACCGACATTAAAAGCAATCCAAGCCAAAATGTATTAGAATGAGAATATTCATAACCTGTTTTCTCTTCATTTCCTCCTTCTATTTCAAAATATTCAATATAAGGTCTATTCTCAATAAAATCAAACATTATAGATTTTTTACCTTCTGAAAACAAATCTACTTTTTTCATCCAAATGCACTTCCTAACGATTTACCAAAACCAGAAAATATATCTCCAGCCTTGTTTTTTAGGCTATTAACACCCTTGGAAATATTTTTAACCGTCTTATCTACAAATTAAGCGTCACTACTGTTCAAGTGGTAAAACGTATCCTTTAATCATCAAATTTTCCTTCTTTCAATTGTTTTTTTAATATTTTTCGTGCTTTTATAGACTGTTTAGGTCGCACAGTAGTTTCAATAAATGTAACAAAAAACATTCCCAAAATTATAGTAATAAAAAATTTCCCTTGCATCTTACTTTCAGATACAGCAATTATAAACAGTAGTAATAAGCATATGGATATAAG
>NZ_BAAGGP010000162.1:0-2344 GCF_054658615.1 Pseudolactococcus yaeyamensis | reverse complement strand
CGCACGGCGAACGCAGAAGTGGGGTTGGGAGCCACACCTCAAAGAGTTGTCAGGGATACTATTTGACGAATTTAAACCCACTAGCAATCAGTTTAACGGCTTTGTAACCTCTAAGGAATTGGTTGCTGCTGTCAAACCACATCAGTCTTACACCACTGTCAATTAGTTCAATCACTCCAACACGTTCACTATCAATAGCTTTTTGTACTTCTTTCTGACATGATGCTGACAGTTCAATTTGAAAGCATGATTCAAAAGGGTCAAGTTCTGCTTGTTCTAAAATAGTTGCACGTTTGTCATCAACACCTTGTAAGACACATTTATCAACTTCATCAGTACGTTCTTTATCCTTGTAGAGGTTTGTCACTTTAGCAGTAGAGAAATCTACACGGATTGTTTTTGGAACATCAAAGGCATTTGTATCAAGTGGGACTGTTTTTTCATCAATTTTTGCAGTAAGGTTAAGTTTTTTAGTGTTATTTACCATATATTATTTCTCCAATTTTGGTTTTTCTCAGCCCGATTTCAATGTTTTCGAGCTTACTGTTAAATTCTTCTAGTTTAGAAATTCTTTTAGATTGAGAATTAACTGTTTTCACAAGATTATTGATTTTCTCTTTGAGATTATCAACTTCTTCTGAGTACCAGTCGTCAATGCTTTCAATCTCTTTTGTTATTTCTTCTTTGTAGCTTTGTTCTCGCTTGGCTTTTGAGTTGCCATAAACTGTAAATATCGCTTGTTCAAGATTATTTGTATTATCCAGTATTTTGGCTAACTGCTTGAACTTGCTTAGGTCTTGTTTAGTGAACTTTGGTATTAGCTGTTGTTTTCTTCGGCTGAGATAAACTTCTTCAAAGGTAAATTTATACCCAGATAAGTCAGTTATCCTCGGACACCATTTTCTGATTGTTGTGGGACTTCTGCTTACTGCTTTTCCAACATCTTGATAATTCATTTGAAACCTCGCTTTTTAATATTTATAACTTTTATATAAGTTATAAATATAATTATACTGGTTTGGTTTTATTTGTCAAGTATAAAACTTGAAAATAAGTTTTAAAGTGGTAAAATAATATTAAAATAGAATGTAGGAGTAAACAAATGATAGAAAACTTCGGAAAAAATTTAATAAAATTACGACAAAAAAGAGGAATAAGTCAAGTTGATTTAGCTAATGAATTACAGATAGGTAAACAATCAATTTCTGATTATGAAAAACAAAAAACTTACCCTACTTTTGCAAATTTAGAAAAAATTGCAGTCTTTTTTAATGCAACACCAACACAATTATTTGGGACAAGTCAAGAGCAGGAATTAGAATTAAGTGCTGGAAATATAGATGAATATCAACAAAAAGCTAGGGAAGTTATAGAGGCTGGGAAAGTAATCAATGATTTATATTATCTAGTTCAATCAAATGATGCAGATATGAATTTCATCCTTGCAAGTTTATCTAGGGCTGAGAGTGCGAATAAAATAATCAATGATTTATATAATCAAGTTGTCTCTGATGAAGTTAATCCAGATTTTGATTATATTCTGGGAACTATTAATAATGCAAGTAAAGCTGATGTCATTATTAGGGAATTTTACCAAAAATTGAATAAAGGGAATGATGAAAAATTTAATGTAATTTTAGATTTAATCCAAAACTCAGGAAAGCTAGATAATCAATAAGGTACTTACCGTTTGAATTTTTCGAATAAAATATTTTGATTTAAAAGAGTATTATTGAATAATAAAACACCGAAATAAATTTCTATTTCGGTGTTTCTTTATTTTATATACAAGTAGAGTAGTATCATTTTATTTTAAATTGTTCAATACAGTTTTTATGTTTCCTATCTAGCAATAAGAAGATGTAGTCGCTATTGTCATGATTATCTGCAATACTTACGAGATAGTGCAATCAAAGAAATTAAAAGTAATAATAAATAAACTATATGTCTTTAAGGTATTAAACAGAATATTTTGATATAATTAAATCATTAAATATCAAGGAGAAGATAATGGGGAATAACGTATTGAAAAATGATGTCAATCTTGCTCACGCCAAAGCTACGGCTTTACAAACTGCTGTTTCTGATGTGTTGGCATTTCAGTCTGTTACGAAAGACACTCAAACAACTGTTCAAGGTAATGTCAAAGCGCATAAAGTCATTGAAAAAGAAGATAGTCTAGGTAAAGAAATTGCATTGGCTGTCAAAAGTGCCTCCAAAAATTTACAGTCTGTCGCAGTAGAATTTGAGGCAATGGATAAAAAACTCGGTCAAACACTTTTTAAACCAAACTTTGATTTATTGGGGGACTTACGCTAATGGCTACTTGGGAAGAATTGAACTT
>NZ_BAAGGP010000161.1:0-2360 GCF_054658615.1 Pseudolactococcus yaeyamensis | reverse complement strand
AGGAGCTATCAAATACGCTCAAAAACACGGGTTCAATGTCGCTTAATTTTTTAGTAAGTCAAATAATACTTTTTGTGCGCCCTTTTTCTTGGGGCGCTTCTATTTTGAGTTTTTTTCAAACTTCCTCCTTAGGAAATTTATTATTAACCCTCATGTCTGAGGTTGAAAAGCCGTAGCTTTATCGGTGCTTTTTCCGTGAGATTTATAGTCAAAGATATCTCGAACTCATGGCTCGTTTAGCCATAGTTTTGCCATGGTAGGGACTCGCTCGTGGATGCCTGAGAGTGGTTCATTACGCCACCTTACGACTACTCCCCTATTTCTTTTTTATCTCATAGGCATACGTGGCAGCTGCTTGTAAAAACAAGCCTTATCACCATAATCAGGGCGTAGGTTGATATTCAGTTGTCAAAGAGCGATAGTTTAGTGACATTGCGGTCAAGTTTTTATTGGTCTTTATTTATCAAAAAGAACAAAGGAAATGTCAACCTAACAAACATTGAAGCTAGAATGATAGATATTACAATAGCCAATAGCAAGACAAAAGGAATGGCTAACCCATAAAGTACCAAAAGTAGTATGTTTAAAATCATATAATTTCAACTCTTTGTGATTAAAAATCCAACTCAACATTATTGCTCAATTTATGTTTAGTGAGGTTGAACAGGTTTTCAAGTCCATTGACGAAATAGTCATCATACTTGTTATGATTTTTGAGATTAGCTTCTGTAATTTCAAATTGTTTAGAAATGAATCTGGTGATAAATTCCATCTCTTCTTGTTTAGGCGACCAGTATTTTTCAGGTACTCCAATAAAGGATACGTCATGTTCAATTTCACCTGTATCAAGATTGATTAACCGCTTACAGCCACTTGGTTTCATACTCTGAATAAATTGAGGGAGTTCCATATCCAGATATGCCATCATATTGTAGATGCTATCAACTACAGCATTTTTGACGATATATTGATTTGCCGTTTTGGGTAACCTTCGCTCTACTTCATCAAACAATGGTCTATACTCTGGTAATTCATCGTCTATTTGTTGTTCTAGATAGGCTAGTTTATCAGCCTCACTAGAAGGGGCAGGTTTAGCGACAACTGGTGTATTTTGTGCTTCAATTTCTGAAAATGTTTGTTTGATTGTTGCGCTTTCTTCAACACTTACCTCATCTTGTGCCTGCGGAATTCTCTCCCAGATCCACTGAGACAACTGCTCGCGTTCTTCATCATCAATGTTTGATGGTAAACTAGCAGCTATCAACTCTTTAGTTCGATTTTTAGGTTGGGCAATCATCGATGAAAACCAAATATAGCCGTCTTCATATTGGCTCTTAAACTCCGTTAATAAGTCAAATTCACCACTTTCCAATTCTTCGAATTTCATGTCGTCAAACACGTAATTATACTCGTTTTGATTTGAGCTATACTTCTTAAAACTGATGAGATAACCTGAATTAATCAAGTTTAGCCAACCGCTGTCACAACGTTTTTGACCAAATCTTTCTGAGATTTCTTTTTTGGTAATTCGATAAGGTTTACCAGTTTCAGGATTGATACTTCCTACCATCTTTTCAACCATATCAAGATACGTTAAAACCGATAGTCCATTAGGTGTTAATCGTTTATCCCTAATGGCGGTATTAGCAAGCTGCGTGAATTTTTCGGTTCGCTTGACTTTTTTAATACTACTGCCCATAATTCTCCTTTTGCGATATAACAAAATCTCGTCCAAAAGACTTTGTCTCGCTATTATTTTGTGTTAATGCAAATAGCAGGACTTGAACCTACAACAGGATGCTCTCCTGCCACCTACCATTAATTAGGCTATCTGCTTGCGTGTTGGACCACGGCTTAGTGAGAAAAAAGGAGTATTCTCAATCCCTAGCCAAGGAATCGAACCTCGGCTAGGTTGCTCATCTTATCTTTACTGTCAATACTGTTGGAGCCTCAAGTCATTGCGCAGTGTTATTTGTTTACTAGAGATTCGCCTGCTCTCCGTGCCATCTTCACAGTTGTACGGCAACCAACTATTTTTTATAGTGTTAACCACTTCTCACTACCTTGCACACGTCTGTACTTGCGATAGTGAAATACCAAGGGCAGGACTTGAACCTGCGATAGAAAGCTGTTATATGCGATTAACAGACCTAGGCTCTACCAACTGAGCGGCCTTGGTTTAGGAGGCACAAGATAGGGGAGTATCTTGTACCTTGGGAGTAAAAAAGGAAAATATTTGCCTATTGCTAGGCAATGCTGATACCTGGAATCGAACCAAGAAATCCCGCTCCTATCACTTATCAAGCAAGAGGTGCTAATTATCAGCGTATTGACAATGTATTCACCTGTACATTGCCGAA
>NZ_BAAGGP010000160.1:0-2398 GCF_054658615.1 Pseudolactococcus yaeyamensis | reverse complement strand
TCAAACTATCCTCGAAAACTTTGCCAAACTCCTCAATCTCAACGAAGGTATTTGCCTCAACTAGTGTACCGAGCAGCACGAGTAACAAAATATCACTAAGTTTATGTTTTACTTTTATTGCTTGGCGTGGATCTGTGACGCTTTCTAAATACTCGTAGATTTCGTACATCATGAACTCCCTTAATAGCTTTTCTTTTACTTTAACATAAATAAAGATACTAGGGAATTATTTATTTCATGCGTTTGTCGTGGCTAAAATCCTCTCGGAAATTTCACGGATAATTAAAATAGATAGAACATCCGATAATGCAAGAAGGATACTTAAAATGGGCTGTTTTTCGTGAGTAGAACAAACGGCTTTACCATCAATCGCCATGATTTTGGAATTAATAACAACATTTTGACGGTTACTTCACCAAATTGTTGGAGAACGAAGACAGAAAGTACTCTAATTAGACTGGAAACCGTTGGAATTAAAAAGGTTTCTGGTATATCCATAAATATATCGTGCTATTTAACAAACCTGAAATTTCCGCGATTAAACTCGATATAATTGCTTTAATGGTATCATATAAAGTGTAATTTTTTCGTCATTAAAAGTATTATATATATCATCTGGAAAAGTGATTTCTATGAATAGAACCGACTCAAAAAAATAAGCTAGAAACGACACTACACTGTTTCTAACTTATTTTTTATTCTATCCTATTAAAATACGCTTAATGACGGAAATGACGTGCTCCCGTGAAGACCATGGCAATACCATGCTTGTCTGCGGCCTCAATGGCGTCTTGGTCACGGACTGACCCACCGGGTTGGATAATCGCTTTGATACCAGCTTTTGCAATTTCTTCAACATTATCTGCAAATGGGAAGAAGGCATCTGAAGCCAAGACTGCGCCTTCAAGACGTTTTGAGGCCTGTTCAATCGCAATCTTAACAGAGGCAACGCGGTTAGTTTGACCAGGTCCAACGCCTAATGTTTGGTGATTATTGGTGATGATGATGCCGTTAGATTTGACATATTTGACAGAGCGCCAAGCAAACTCAAGTGCCTCAACTTCTACTGCTGTAGGTTGACGTTTGGTCACAATTTCCCAACTGTCTTGTAATTCAACTGTCGTATCTTGGTCTTGAACAAGTAAACCGCCTAGAACACCAGTGACTTCTTTTTGACTTTCAGACACTTTTTGTTGCTCAAAATTCAAAGCTAGAATCCGCAAATTTTTCTTCTTGTTAGTCAAGATTGCTAAGGCTGACTCAGAATAGCTAGGTGCGATAATAATTTCAAGGAAAATCGGATGCATTTTTTCAGCAGTTGCAGCATCAACTTCACGATTTAGGACAACAATCCCACCAAAAATTGAAACTGGGTCAGCTTCATAAGCATAGTCCCAAGCTTTTTCAATCGTATCGGCAGTACCAATACCACAAGGGTTCATGTGTTTCAATGCGACAACAGTCGGTGATGTAAAATCACGAATAATACGAATCGCTGCATCGGCATCTCGGATATTATTAAATGAAAGTTCTTTACCGTTAAGTTGTTTAGCTTGTGAAATTGAATAGTCTGTCGGCAATGCTGATTCGTAAAAATCAGCATTTTGTTGTGGATTTTCGCCATAACGCATAGGCTGTTTAAGTTCATATGTCAGAGTGAGTTTCTCAGGCTTAATCTCATCCACTTGCGCTGTAAAATAGTCAGCAATTAAAGCATCATAAGCGGCTGTGTGACGGAAAACTTTTGCTGCTAATTTTTGACGCGTTTCATAAGTCGTATCACCATTTTCAGCAAACTCTGTCAGAACGACATCATAGTCTGTCGGGTCAACAACGACAGTCACGCTAGCATGGTTTTTCGCAGCTGAACGTAGCATTGATGGACCGCCGATATCGATGTTTTCAACTGCATCTGCATAGGTCACATCTGGTTTAAGAATCGTCTCTTTAAAGGGATAGAGGTTGACGACAACAAGGTCAATCGGCGAGATATCGTGATTTTTCATAGCTGAAACATGTGTGTCGAGATCACGGCGTGCCAAAAGCCCGCCATGAATTTTAGGGTGCAAGGTTTTCACGCGCCCATCCATCATTTCCGGGAAACCTGTTACATCATCAATGGCACTGGTTGCAACACCTGCAGCATCCAGTGCTGTTTTAGTACCACCTGTTGAAATAATTTCCCAACCTAGTTCACTTAGTCTTTCGGCAAATGCCACAATACCTGTTTTATCACTTACGCTGATTAATGCTCGTTTTGTCAATGTCTCACTCCTCGTATAATATATTCTAGTAGTGATTAACCACTACGATTTTTACCTAATTGATATTAATTTTCACTTGACTACTGAGCCGTTTCTCAGAGATAATAGTTCTGGAATGGACTCACGGATTTTGC
>NZ_BAAGGP010000159.1:0-2489 GCF_054658615.1 Pseudolactococcus yaeyamensis | reverse complement strand
GCCGCCACCTTTTTTAACATTGCTTGTAAGTATTTTCATGATTTACGCCTCCTTAGGCTTTTTGATTTTTAGCATTTTTAAGACTTTGCTCGTATCGTGTCGTCGCAACTAATTTCTTAGTGTTGCGGTCTCGCTCAGCAACTAATAATTTGCCTTGTTTGACAGTTAAAATATTAGTGTAAATACTCGCAAAATTATGATGGATTTTGAGAGACGAACGTTTGCCTGCAACGATACAATTTTTCTGCGGCACATAAATGCCGTCCTTGCGGATCTCACAAATTGCAAAGTTATGTTTTTTATCAAGCTTTGCGGTCGCATTGCCAAAATAGCCTAATTGGCGTAAATCAGATAGTTTAATTTCGTACATAGTTCCTCCTTAGGAAATTTATTATTAACCCTCATGTCTGAGGTTGAAAAGCCGTAGCTTTATCGGTGCTTTTTCCGTGAGATTTATAGTCAAAGATATCTCGAACTCATAGCTCGTTTAGCCATAGTTTTGCCATGGTAGGGACTCGCTCGTGGATGCCTGAGAGTGGTTCATTACGCCACCTTACACTACTCCCCTATTTCTTTTTTATCTCATAGGCATACGTGGCAGCTGCTTGTTAAAACAAGCCTTATCACCATAATCAGGGCGTAGGTTGATATTCAGTTGTCAAAGAGCAATAGTTTAGTGACATTGCGGTCAAGAATTGGTTATCAATAGCTATTGATATCTTCGCTAACTAAGTCTAATTCTAAAAGTTCTAAATCTTTTTCAGTATCCTTCAAACTCTGCTTATCAGGATAGAAATAGCGCATAATTGACTCACCTGATTCGCTCATGCTTATCAAATCTAGTATTTCAATATCTTTTCTAGCTTCGAGTATCAGAGCTTTCTTCCAGAAATTCATCATTTGCTTATAGAAATAGCCAACAATATCATGGACCTCTTCACGATTTTCACCATGAATTTTTATTCTAGCGATAAATCGATCAACCTCTAATTCAATATCTCTTGACCAGATTTCACCATGTAGGCGCGGAATGCTAAAATCAGTCATGAAATCAATATTTCGTTTTAACCTTAAAGTTATTGGACCGTCATGCCTTTCAGTTCTATCTTTAGTCTGATAGATTTTGTCAATCAACTTTGGTGCATCTGCTCCAAAGAGTTTTAGACGATTGATAGTGTAGGCACTTAAAAATGGATAATCTCTCATATCCAAAAGCTCTGAAATAGTTAATTCAGGTGCTTTGTTTTTTTCATCAGATATTTTCTCAGAAGATAAAGGATTTCGAGAAGATTTCTCCGTAGGAGAATCTGGTATCGATACTGTATCGACATCAGATATTTTAGTAATAGATTTGTCGGTATTAGATTTATTAGTTGTCCGTTACGGACATCTGGTGAAATGCCACTAGACTGGGCTTTCTCAATCGCCTGCTTTATTTTTAACTGCTCACGTTTCTCACGACTGATTTTATCTTTACGACGTCGTTCTTCTAAATCAATAGGTTGAACAATTTTAAAATCATCAACTTCAGCATAATCACTTTTAAGCTCTTCAAAATCAGAATCTGTGAAACGAGTATCTTTAAAATGATAGTCATACTGATAAGATTCACCATTTCGAAATTTCACACCAATAATGTAAGATTCTTCAAGAAGTTCATTCCAAATCCTCTCAACAGATTTACGCTTATTTTTAGCAAAATATTTTTGTAATTGAGTTTTGTGAAATTCATATGAATCTGGCATACTTAGCATATAAGCTAACAACCCCCGTGCTTCCAAAGATAACTTTTCATTATCTTGGAGCATATTCCGGTTAATAGATTCATACCCCTTTTCTTTTTTAGGGATAAACCTTTTAGTAGCCATATAATCTCCTTTTGCGATATGACAAACTCTCGTCCAAAAGACTTTGTTTCGCTATTATTTTGTTAATGCAAATAGCAGGAATCGAACCTGTCAACCTACCACTAGGCTATCTGCTTGCGTGTTGGACGACACGGCTTAATGAGAAAAAAGGAGTATTCTCAAATATTGTGTGATGGATTCAAACCATCCTTCCTCCAAACTCCAGTTTTTATTGCAAGAATCGAACTTGCGGCTTTCTCAATGACATCAGTCAACTACACAATACAACCTTTAACGTTTGATCAAACGCATTCTTATCCAAAATTGACAGTGAATGACTCCTGCTTAGGTTGCGCACACCTAAATTTTGTTTAATCACTATCTTGCACACGTCTGTACTTACGATAGCGAGAAGACCCAAGGGAAGGATTTGAACCTTTGACGACTGCCTATCCTCACTGAGTAACAGACAACAGCCCTACCACCGAGCTACCCTCGGGAGTAAAAAAGGAAATTATTTGCCTATTGCTAGGCAATGCTGATACCTGGAATCGAACCAAGAAATCCCGCTCCTATCACTTATCAAGCAAGAGGTGCTAATTATCAGCGTATTGACAATGTATTCACCTGTACATTGCCGAA
>NZ_BAAGGP010000158.1:0-2561 GCF_054658615.1 Pseudolactococcus yaeyamensis | reverse complement strand
ATAACTCATCTTCAATGACCATCAATTCTTGTGTTGATAATTCAGCTTCATTATCCAGTTCAATTGCAGGAATAATTTCATTGCTTAAAAGCTCTTGATAAAGGGCTTTAGACTTCTCAACAAGGGCATCACTAAAACGTTGAATGGATTTTTTCCAGACAAAAGTAAACTTGTTGGCATTAGCTTCAAGTTTTGTACCATCAATAAAAATGGCTGTTTCATCAATCATTTTTTCTTGAACAAGTAAACTTCTAAATTGGATAAAACAATCTTGAATGATGGGTGCCATCAAAGGATGGATGCGATAACGGTTGATTGTCCGATATGATGGTGTTTCGCCTTGTGCTAACCACATCATGCGGATACTATCATGAATGGCGTTCTCAATCTTTCTTCCCGAGAAAGTTGATTGGGTATAGGCGCACAAAATCAATTTGAGCATCATTCTAGGGTGGAAAGAGGGACGCCCTGTTTCTTGTTTAAAGGCAGTGAATTTGTCCTCAGGGATACTTTCAATCAGTTCGTGAATGGCAAAACAAATATCATCTTCTGGCATTATTATTTCTAAATCAAGTGGTAAAATGACCTGTTTCATGTTATAATTTTTATGCCTAAAGAACAACTCCTGACTTTTGGGATTAGGCACTTTAATTGTACAGGATTTTATTTTTTTTGTCGAAAAGTTACACAGAAATAGGCTATGAACGTTTCCGATTAACATCAGAAATGATTCATAGCCTATTTTTTTAGAGGACTTTTGTCCCAGCCTCTTTTTGTGTGTTATTTTTTATCAATAATCCATGTGGATATAAGAAGCGCTACTTCTAGGGATGACACGGATACTTGTTTTTCCTAGACCAGCTGCGCCGTTCATCTCTTTGACGGTAACAGTATCACCAGAAACATCAATGACGACAGCAACGTGTCCATAAGTGGCATCAGCGCCTGCACTACCCGGTGCAAAGACTGCGATAGTCAAGTTGGCAACGGGCTGATCGTCAACTCTGAATCCTTCACGACTAGCGTTTGCCGCCCAGTCTTTCGCATTGCCCCACCAGTCGCCCATGCGCGCTTTGAAGATGTCTTTTACATACCACGTACAGTTTTCAGCAGCGTAGGTATTGCTTGTGCTATAAGGGCCTTCATTGACATCAAGTGGTACCGCGATAGCGCCATCAAAGTCAACGTAGTCTTTAAGTAAATCATACCATTTTTGCGCATTGGTTTCGATGGTGCTGACTTGCGTTTGAGGGTCTGTAAGTGCAACCCCTTCGTAATAGAGCGACCAGTCAAGGCTCGCTTGTGCTGGATCAGTCGCATTACCAACGATATCTTTAACGTTGGTAAAGGCACCATTTAATTCTGTTGAGACTAAGTCGAGCTGGACATCGAGTGACAAAGTTTTCGCTTCAGCTTGCGCCCAACGATTCCCATTGATCATATTTGACCAACCAGACCATTGGAAGATGCCAGCGACGCCACCAGAGTCATTGACAGCTTCAGGATTGAAACCTGATTCGCGTTCAGCGACGGCCAAGGCGCCTGCTGCCCCTTCAAGTGTGAAACCTTCTTGTGTCATCAAATGATTGGCGATATCAATGGCGTTTTGCGCGTTTTCTAGGGATAAATCTGTTTCGCCGGCTAATGTTTCAGCTGAAATGCTCAAGACACCACCGTTGATTGTCTTGGCGGGTTTGATGATTAATTCTTGCCCGACATAGATGTAATCAGAACTGTTGATTTTTGAGTGTTTGACGATATCCTCAATTGAGACTTTTTGCGCTTGGGCGATATCCCATAGCGTGTCGCCAGCTTTAACGGTATAAGTCACAGCTGGGATGACAACCGATTCAGGACGTTTTGCCGCAACAGCAGGTTTAATCACCAATTCTTGTCCGACATAGATAAAGTCTGTGTCAACTAACTTAGAATTTTTGATGATGTCTTCAACCGTCACGTTTTGTGCTTGGGCGATTTCTGACAAAGTATCGCCAGCTTTAACGGTATAGATTACCGCAGGTTGTGCCTTAGTAGCTACTGTTGACCTTTTAGGCACAGATGGTGTCGGTGTTGTGACTGCTTGCGTCGGTTGGCTAGTTTCGATTGTCTGTCCAATCTCAAGTTGAGATGGATCTGAAATCCCATTCAGTGCTGTGAGCGCCTCAACACTAGTGTTAAATTTTTGGGCGATTGTCCAAAGGTTATCGCCAGCTTCAACCGTATAAGTATCCGCTGAAGCGGCATTTGAGAGTGCAAAAACACCTGCGACAGTGCTGGCGCTTAGTGCAAATTTGACTGCAGTTTTATTATAATTTTCGTTAATTGGTTGGTCGTGCTTACCCATATTTTTGTTCCTTCTTTTGATACGATAATTTACTATATACATGCCATTGTACCACAAGTTACCTCAAAAGTGAAGTGATACATGGATTTTCCACGACAAACGCATGACTCTCTCTCCCAATCCCAAAATGTAAAGCGCGTTTTTAAAATAACAGCTCTCACATTGAAAACAACTGTGCCAAATAATCTGGAAAAGTCATTGATAACGAAAAACGTTT
>NZ_BAAGGP010000157.1:0-2593 GCF_054658615.1 Pseudolactococcus yaeyamensis | reverse complement strand
GGAATGTCTTGGTTCGATTCCAGGTATCAGCCATTGCCTAGCAAT
The DNA here is from genome assembly GCF_054658615.1 of Pseudolactococcus yaeyamensis. NCBI lineage: Bacteria > Bacillati > Bacillota > Bacilli > Lactobacillales > Streptococcaceae > Pseudolactococcus > Pseudolactococcus yaeyamensis. The sequence continues at coordinate 2,548 of NZ_BAAGGP010000157.1, read as the reverse complement.
AGGCAAATATTTTCCTTTTTTACTCCAAAGGTACAAGATACTCCCCTATCTTGTGCCTCCTCTACCCGAGGGTAGCTTAAGGTGAGTTGTTGTCTGTTACTTAGTGAGGACAGACAATCGTCAAAGGTTCGAATCCTTCCCTTGGGTCTTCTCGCTATCGCAAGTACAGACGTGTGCAAGGTAGCGAGAAGTGCGATTTGCATATGGCACTTAAAAAGTATAGCACGGAGAGCAGGCGAACCTCTAGTAAACAAAAAACACTGCACAATGACTTGAGGCTCCAACAGTATTGACAGTAAAGATAAGATTGAGCAACCTAGCCGAGGTTTGATTCCTTGGTCTAGGGATTTGAGAATACTCCTTTTTTCTCACTAAGCCGTGTCGTCCAACACGCAAGCAGATAGCCTAATTAACGGTAGGCGGCAGGATAACATCCTGTTAGTGGGTTCGATTCCTGCTATTTGCATTCACAAAATAATAGCGAGACAAAGTCTTTTGGACGAGATTTTGTCATATCGCAAAAGGAGATTATATGTCAAGAATTACACTAGATCAGGTTGAAAGCTCTGAACGCTTTTACCGTATTCCAAAAATTTTTTTCGATGAGACATCTTATTACTGGACGATGCGCCTAGAAAGCAAATTTGCTTATGGACTACTCAAAGATCGTTTTGAATTATCGAAGCAAAACAAATGGGTGAATAAAGAAAATCAGGTCTATTTGAATTTTAAAGTCAAAGATCTTGAAAAACTTTTGAACTGCAAAAAAGATAAAGTGCATCAAATCAAAAATGAATTAGCTCAATATGGATTGCTAGAAGAAGAACGCATGGGGCTTAATAAGGCAAATCGGATTTATGTCTTAAACATAGATACGACAAGGACATCTGAAAAACCAACATCCAACGAAACCAGTGATACCAAGGATGTCGGAATTTCCGACATCCAGACATCTGAAAAACCGACATCAAGAAGTCGGAAAAACCGACGTCAAGACATCTGTAATTCAGACACTAATGATACTGAGTATAGTGATACTGAATTTAGTGATACTGATAATAAAAAAGAAGATGATGAAGATGAAAATAAAAAAGAGAGTGATAATTCACTTCGAGAAATTGCTGAAGACAGATTCAAAGATGTTTTTGAATTACTAGATACGCTTAAATTTCCAAATAAGGGAGATGCTGAAGCAATCAAGAGTGAAATGTCTGACGAGCTACTGAAGGCAGATGAAAGTCAAATCGTGTATTACTTTAAGGCTGCTTGGGAATATACGCAAGAAAACTGTACAAGCGATTCATACTTCGCTCAGTATCTCATCAAGAATATGCAGATGCAAGCAAACAAGAATGAGTTGAACACGTCTAAAACTCGACATGAGGATTTAACTGCTGTTCCTCTTTCGGATGATTATTTCGCTAGTGTAGATGCCCTGAGAGTGGCTTGGGGTTATGAAGGAGGATAAAGAGATTGTTGATTATCGGGACACATACACAGGGACGTCCACTTATATCACCCATGTCTGATTTAGTTAAAAGTCAGCTAAGAAAAGATTTTTTAGATAATCCAGACAAAACTATAATTTTTCACGATCCTAAAGGAGGCCTTGAAAAATATCAATTAAAAGGCTGTCAAATTAAAACCCTAACTCTTAGAGATATTGAATTATCTGAAATATTCAATCTAAAAGATGAAATTAAAAAACTTTCAGTTGAGCAACAAAAAGAACTAACGGAATTTATAGATAAAGAACAATAAAAAAACTTGACCGCAATGTCATTAAACTATTGACCTTTGACAACTGAATAACCCAATCTTGTCCCAATCAGCATGACTTAACCTTAAAACAGGGGGCGAGATAGAATACCTTTTCAGATGAAAAGGGGTGTCATAACGAACGCGGCTATTGAGTTAATGCTACGGCAGGACAAGGTGTCCAACTCAAATCATAGCAACGCTAAGGAGTAGCGGTTACTAGACTTTAAACCGTGCATAAAAAATTAGAACGCCTAGATACGCTCTAGTGCGACAGGAGAAGTGTAAATGAAAATTGAAATTCAAGACCTCAAACAAATGGGATTGTATGGCAATGCAACAGCACGCCTTACAACTGGTGAAACAGTTCACCTTCGTCCAAAATTTGCAATCATGTTTCATAATGCTGTTTTGAATGGCGAAAAGATTCAACTGCCAGTTAAATATAGCTATCATGAAATCTTTGAAACTATCAGAACAGTCAAGGTTGACAAGGTTCTGGTAGCCAAACGAGAACGAAATAATGAACTAAAAGCAACTGGTAACGGCTATCGTCGTCCTGTTCAAAAGAGAGGTCAAATCAAATGAAAATTATCACAATTAACGTAAATAAAGGCGGCGCAGGTAAAACAACTTTCGCCCATAACTTTGCAGAATATCTCAAACAAAATTATCGAGTTTTGTTGCTCGACTTTGATGATTCTGCTAACTTAACTAATCGCTATGGCTACTTTGATAAGCTAGAAAACACGGTAATTAGCTTGTTTGAACAAACAGTCGCAAGACCAGT
>NZ_BAAGGP010000156.1:0-2649 GCF_054658615.1 Pseudolactococcus yaeyamensis | reverse complement strand
TTGATAGTGTTTTGGAAAATAAAATCACTTCTGTCCTCTACGATTTTAACCAAGATGTTGTGAAGATGTATTATGCCAGTGTCGCAGGAAATATCGCTGAGGCTGAAAATAATATGAACGGTGTTGTTAGTAAACACGAACTTCTTGTGTCAGAATTGATTGGTCAAGTCAAGACGCCGTTTGGTGAGAGTTTGCCAAACTATAATATCTTTATCTCTGGGGCAAATGGTCTGAAAAGTATGAATCAAGCTACAATTTCAGCGCACAATAGTTTCACGGAGATGACGACTAAAACCTTGACACAAACAAGTGATAGTTTTGCCAAACAAGGTTCAGATGTAAATGCTTATTTTGAATTACAGAGTGGAAAGAATAACAAATATGAATTGCCAAGCAATCCATGGTCAACTATAATTGAATCCGAGGGGCATACAGCAAAGATTTATGATTCAAAATTATCGTTGTATAGAGATTTTATTGCGGAAAAAGCCTCTAGTATTTTGAATGGAGTTAGCAATGCAAATTCGATATTGGAGGCAAGAAGTGCTAAATGATACCAAATCATGCAGAGAAAATAACAATTGTAGGAATTCAGACTATCGAAGAGTTTAATTGGTATGTGACAGATGAAGTCAATGATTATGATTGGATACTTGATTTAAATAAACTGATTAAAAAGGTCAATCAAGATTTTACATTATCTGATAGAATATTCAATAAAAATTTTGTTCGTAAACTTAAATTAGATAAAGATAAAATTGTCTCCCAAAAACATGGTTATACAGTTATTGATGATATTAATATCCATGAATTTTTGCCGTATTTACAAGATAAAATTATTTCCGCTATTACTTTAAGGAGTTTAATGAAAAACATTAAAACCTTCAGTGAAGCTAGTTCTTTATTACCAGTACTTTATATTGATTTTTCAAAAAAAATATTGCTTAGTGATTCCGATTTTACAGCGTATGAACTATTTGCACCTAGAAAATGGACTTCTAAAGCTAAAGGTATAAGTTATAAAAATTTTGAACAGTATATTCCATTAGATAAACTTTATTGGCTTGAAAATGGCTTAGATTTATTTGAAGAAATTGAATGGGAGAAACTTGAAGATTATATAGAGTAGGCATTAATTTCATGAAATATGGAGGAAGATAATGATACCAACATATTATGACGATATTGTTATGGGAATAAAGGAACAAAACAAATTCACATGGTATGTTTCTAATAGAGAAGATTGGATTCTTGATGCTAAAAAAAGAATTCAAATTGACCGTTGGTTGATAAAACAAACAAATTTTCTCCACTTATTCCAGTTCCTGTGCTTAGATATGCTCAATAATTTGTGAGGAGGAAACATGGTACATTCACTAGGAATTACACGAAGTATTTTAGAGAAATTATGTATTTATAGAACAATAGCACATGCTGTTTCACTATTGACAGACCCTTATTTTGATTATGAACATTCATGGGATGGGAATAATTATAGTCTGCAAGATTCACAAGGCGGTAAAAGTACTATTAGTTTTTTTAAGGGACTTGTAGTTGGTGCTTTTAGAAACGAAAATTTACCTCAAGATTTTAAATCCGCAGTTAGCCTTCTTGAAGGTGCTGATGAAAAGTTTATTGAACTTGCAAAAAGCGAGGCGTTTGAATATCTGCTTGATGACTTAAATGGGGAAGTTCAGCCATTTGTTATGACAACTTTTTGGGGAGAAGAAGAAATTTTTTCAAACGATTCTCTTGATGATTTCAATTTGAAGAGCAATAACCTTCTTGATTTTATTTTTTGGAATGAGAAAAATAGACGGGGTATTTGGAAGAAGGTTATGAATTTTCTTTAGAAGAAATTGAATTAGTTGAAAAAATTTTTGAGGCTAAAATAGCCAATATAAACTCTAAAATTCAAGTATCTAATTATAAAAAATCTTTGATTGATGATGCAAGTGATGAAGGAAAAAAATCTTGCTTAGAATGTTTAGAGGAAATTGGTATTAGTTTGTTGTGATGTAAGGGGATACCTATATGTTATGGCAAGATTGTTATTGGAGTGGAGAAAATGAAATATAAAGTATCAAAGAACAAATTTACAATATGTACAAACCATGCGTAAATCGTTCCATCAGATGTCAAAGAATTCGACAAGTTGGGTGTGAAAATTGAAGAGGAAGACAGAAAGGACGCAAATGGCGGTAAATAAATTCTACGCCGATAGTTGGCAGTCGCAATCGCCCGGCTTAGCTAAAGGGCTGAATAGTCGGATGACAAAGCTTGATAGACTTCAAAGAGGATTGGATGACCTATCTAACACCAATCAAATCTATGGTAATGGCGCAGACAGCATGAAAGCCTATATCTCAGAAGTTCATTTCAGTCTTATTGCCTCTCTTTTAACGACCCTTCAGACATTTCAAACTGCTACAGGTGTTTATTGGAATGGTTATAAGCAAGTCGATACGAATGGCAATTTCCGACTTATCAATGAAGATTTAAAGGATCACATCAAAGCGACTAACAATGCGATTTCCCACATGAATGGTTTTGAAAATCATATGAGACGTGTGTCGGGTTCGGTTAGCCATTTAGTTAGTTTAGGTGGCGCAGGAGCAAATGCGATTTCGAATGTACGGAGTGACCTTG
>NZ_BAAGGP010000155.1:0-2673 GCF_054658615.1 Pseudolactococcus yaeyamensis | reverse complement strand
TTGACCCAGTTCATTTTGAAACCTCCCATAAATTATTCAGCATACAAAAAGAGAACAAATTTCTTTGTTCTCTGAATCGTTGGTATTATTGGGTTTGTTAAGAATATCAAATTATAAAATACTTACTTCATCTTTTGTCACAACGATATATCGACCACTATCACGTCCGACAGAACGGCTATCCACACCTAGTTCCCGAGAAATAATCGCATGGACGATTTTGCGTTCATTACTTTGCAAATCATTGATATAAACTGTTTCGCCATTACGAGCACGTTTCGCTGCATGATGCGCTAGGCTTGTGATATAGACTTTACGTTTTTCGTGATAATCGCCGACGTTAATTGCCAAGATAACACGTTCTTCCGTCAAACTATTGGCATAAGCTTTTGCTAAAACTTGCAAAGCCTGTAGAATTTTGCCATGCTTACCAATTAACAAACCATCCTGTGAGGATTTGAGGTTAAAAATAATCAGATTGCCGTCATTTTGAGCTGAAACTGATGCTGGCACGCCCATATCTTGTGTGATTAAGGTCAAATATTTCGAGACTTCTTTGATCACTTTATTTTGATTGTAGGTCATGGTCTCAGCTTCTGCCACGTATTCGGCGTTACCTTCAAGTTCGATTAACTTTTTTTCAGCAATTTCATTCTTCGCTTCTTCGATAATTGCCTCTTTATCCTCTTGACTTAAATCACCTGTACTTGCTTTTTCAGCAGCTTTAACAGCTTTAACAACTTGTGATAATTCTAGCGTTGCTTCCATAGCGGATTGAACTTTTGGTGACTCTGCAATGAAATCCGCATCTAAACCTCGTGTGGCAAGTCTATCCGCCTGACGAACTGTTTCTTCGTGAATCGCATCGATACTAACACGTGCTCTCTTTTTCCCAATGCCTAAAAAACCTTTTTTATCTTTTTGTTCAATTTGAATATGGACATTTTCACGTTTGACACCGAGTTTTTTCAACCCCCGTTCAATCGCTTCATCTACTGTATTTCCTGTAAAAATAGCCATCTCGTTAACTCCCCCTCCGACTAAGCCTTGCTTAGGTACTTCTCTAACGTTTATAAAATATCGCCTATAAATTCTTATTCTCTATCATCTTGTCACTTCAAACACTACAAAAACAGTTAACATTAACTTATTTTTTCTTCTTAGCTTTTGCTAACGCCTTTTGACGAGCCTTTTCTTTATTCTTTTCTGCGTTCGCCTTGGCGGCACGTTCTTCCTGAAGCTTGAATGGATTGTTCAAAAGCAAGGTTTGAAAGACTTGATAGGCATTTGAAACTGTCCAGTAAAGCGCTACACCGGCCGCGACACTAACCCCCATCACAAAGATAAGAATAGGCATAACATAGGTCATACTCGTCGTCATCGCATTCTTTTCAGGTGCTGCTTTCATGGTCAACCATGAGCTGGCAAAAGTAAAGACTGCCGCGAGGATTGGTAAGATAAAGTAAGGGTCATGCCCTGAAATGTCAAACCAAAGAAAATGTCCATCACGCAGAAAATCAACACGCGTAATAGCTTGGTACAAAGCCCAAAGAATCGGCATTTGGACCAACAATGGCAGACATCCCATATAAGGATTGACCCCATTTTCAGCATAAAGTTCTTGTGTTTTTTCAGCAACGATACGTTTGCTTTCCGCATCTTTACCTGGGTATTGCGCTTTAATTTTATTTAATTCTGGTTGCACTTCTTGCATTTTACGTGTTGACTTCGTTTGAATGTGCATCAAAGGTAATAAAAGTGTTCTGATGACCAAAGTAAATAAAATAATGCCAATACCGACTAAGCCACCAAATGAGAGAAAGCGGATGATCTGGGCAAAGCCGTAAACAAATTGTTCCCAAAGACCACTTGTCTGTCCTGTAATATCTGTCCGACCACAGCCTGTTAAAACAAGGATTGCTAACCCTGATAAGGCGACTAATTTAAGTTTTTTCTTCACAATTTTCCTTTTCCATTAACGATATTCCTAAAACATGATACGACTCATATCTCTGTTTTTTGATAAATTTTGGCGACCTTCAAGACATGTGTCAAGTTTTTCTGCACCTCATCAAATGACAAGCTCTCAACCCCTTTTCGGCAAACAATCACAAAGTCTGTTTGTGATAAATTGGCTGAGAGTGGTATCAAAGCATGTCTGACAAGCCGTTTGGTGCGGTTTCGGGTGACGGCATTGCCTAACTTCTTACTCACTGAAATCGCGGCTCTAAAATGGCGTGTTCCTGAAGGCAATTGGTAAACCACAAATTTTTTGTTCGCCGTTGATTTTCTGGCAGAAAAAATTTTATCGAAATCAATCTTTTTCTTTATTCGTAAAGCTTTTTTGATTGCCAAAATAGATTCTCCCATGGTAATTTATCTAATCAATTTTACCACAAATATACAAAAAATGCACCATTTCAAAAGTGCATTCACGTTCGTTTCATAAACTTTTTATTACGTCAGCCAATATCTTCTCATTCACCAAGCATTTCAATAGATTCTGCTTGACACTACCCCTTTTATTTACTTGTTTCAAATAAGTTCGATGAGCTAAAATAGCGAGTTTTCTAAACACATTCAAAACTTTTTGCGCATTCTCTGAGATGACCTGACACTCATCTTCAGAAAATACAACATCCAGCACCCAATGTAAACTCTCAATTTTCCAGT
>NZ_BAAGGP010000154.1:0-2681 GCF_054658615.1 Pseudolactococcus yaeyamensis | reverse complement strand
TTAAAAAGAGTCTAACCACGCTCGCTATTGCAAGTTCCTTTATGGGAGCTTTTTTTATTACTCCAAAAGTTCTAGGGACTTTTGAACCGACAGTGGTTCATGCTGCGGATAGCACACAAACAGCCGTGCCAGACTCGGTAAACGTTATCGTGCATAAACTCATGTACGACAAAAATACGGCGCTTGACGTCGATAAAAATGGCATCGTCAATGATGGCCACGAAAAAACAACTTATCCAGGTGGTGTAACTGCTTACGACAAATCAAAATATGGTCGTGTAGGGTTTACGGTCTATGACATCTCTAATGCTTTTGCGGACAATGATTACAAGGATAGTAAAATATCAGGCATTGTCTCGGATATCGAAGCTAAAGGCACCAACTCAGACTATATCAAGAAGGCTACTAGCGATAGTGGTGAAAAAATCGTCGATGCTGCAGGTAACATCACTTTTGGCAATATGCCTGCTCGTGACAATGGTGATTATAAAGTTTATGCGGTTGTTGAGACTAAAACGCCAAAGGGCATGATTACGCAGAAAGCTAAACCTGCTGTCATTGTAACGCCTATGACGACCAACAACGGCGCTGACTATCTCAAGGATATTAACATTTATCCCAAAAACATCACGCAAAAACTGATTTTTACTTTTACAAAAGTCGGTGACGATGGCAATAAAAATGGCGCCATTAATCCACTCGTTGGGGCTAAATTCCAATTATATAAAGGTATTCCTGGTACATCAAATGCTGTAAAAGTTGGTAGTGTATTGACGACTAATGCTGCTGGTCAAGTCGTTGCAGTGGATTTGTTGCTCGGAGATTTTTTCTGGGTTGAGTTACCTAGCCCAAATGTCGATGATCCTGCAGATAAAACAGGCCACTCAAGTAAATATTTACTCGGTGCTGATGCTAAAAACAACGCAGACAATAAACTTAGATTTAGCATTGGCGAAGATGGCGTTGATCCTAGCGGTTTAAAATGTCGCTATGTCAACTTCAAACAGCCTGACATCAAAAAAGATTTGATCAACGGCACTGACTCAAACAAAGATGGCAAAAAATCTTTTGAAACAGGCGATGCGACACATCACCAAGCTGTCGTACACATTCCTAATGATATCGCAGGCAATCCTGATGGCATCAATATCAATGGTACAAAATACCAGACAAAACCTTACTCGACTTTCATCGTTCGTGACAGACCTCAAAAAGGCCTGCTCCACGTCGAAAGTAAGGGCAACATTGTCATGAAAGATAATGCAGGTAAAACTCTTAAATTAGGGGTTGATTACACGGTCGCTACTGCTAAAGACAAATCAGGCGCTATCATTGGTTGGGATATTAACTATCTAGTTGGTGGTAAAGTCTCTAGTGCAGTTGCTGCTTTATCTGGTACAGATGTCACAATTGATTACGATTTAATCCTAACTCAAGATGCGATTGTATCAAGTGATATTATCAATGACATTTACCTTGATTACGGCACAGATACTGATGTGAAAACCCTCCATGACGATGACGTGCTTTATACTTATGGCGCAAAATTTGTCAAGGAATCATCAGGTCTTTTCGGAACTGGTGTTGGCAATAAAAAAGTGGCAGGCGCTGAATTTATTTTACAAAACAAAGACGGCAAGTATTTCACTGGCAAGAAAGACAATGACAAGGATACTGTGACTGAAAACGTTTGGTCGGCTAAATTATCTGAAGCCTTGATTTACAAAACAAATTCAGCAGGTGAATTCGAAGTCCTTGGCCTTGTTGAAGGCGATTATCAAATCGTTGAAACCAAAGCACCAGACAACTATCAAAAACTACAAGAGCCAATCAAGTTTACAGTTGAACCTGATTCCTACAAAACAATCTTACACGTCAAAAATGATGAAAAGCCAACGGCACCATTAACTGGTAGCACTAAAACCTTGCTTTTCGTTATCGTGTTTACTGTTGTAGCAGCAGGTGCAGGCGTCATTGTCTATAAAAAACGCATGGCTTAATTTGGTGTAAAAGTGGAAAATTCTACTTTTACACATGAAAAAACATGAAGGAGGCTGTTATCAAAAAACGTTTTTCTTTATTAAATCTTGCGCTAGGTTTATTAGTATTGATTGCTTTAGGGATTTTTATCCTTCCTAAAGTAGAAGATAAGGTCTTAGGTGCTGAACAAGATACCGTTGTAAGGCAACTAAATCATCAATTTAAGAAAGGTGCTGATACGGTCAATGTGACCGATGAAAGCTTAGGGAAAGCCGTTGCCATTCTTGAAATACCAAAGATTAAGCTAGTTGTTCCAGTCTATTACGGTACTGACGATGCGATTTTAAGCAAAGCGGTGGGCGTAGTTGAAGACACAAGTGATGTCGATGGCGGTACAGGAAAGAATTCTGTCTTGTCTGCCCACCGAGGTTTATCCCAGAAAAAGTTATTTACCAATTTACCACAACTTGAGATGAAAGATCGTTTCACTTTGGCGAGTGAAACTGGTAAGCGAGTTTATCAGGTCGATAAGATTTCATAAATAAAAGCTGAAGAACTGCAAGATACGCCCGAAAAATATCTGGCAAAATCACCTGATAAGGACTACATCACTTTGATGACGTGTACGCCACTTTATATCAATACGCATCGACTACTAGTTCGGGCGCATAGAGTTTACAACTAAAAAACATATGGAGGAA
>NZ_BAAGGP010000153.1:0-2797 GCF_054658615.1 Pseudolactococcus yaeyamensis | reverse complement strand
GCGGATCTGTGACGCTTTCTAAATACGCGTAGATTTCGTACATCATGAACTCCCTTAATAGCTTTTCTTTTACTTTAACATAAATAGAGATACTAGGGAATTATTTATTTCATGCGTTTGTCGTGAAATTTCGGTGCATTTTTTAGCCAGTTGATTAACGAATGTTTTGAAAAATCAGTTACATTCCTCTCCAAACTCTAATTTCAAGTCTTGACATATTCGTCCAGAGATTGTTTGCCTAACGTTTATATCATGATGATTAGTTTTCAAGTGCAGCAGCCATTGTTGCTTGTACTTCAGCTTCAAAGTTGTTAGCCGCTTTTTCGATACCTTCACCAACTTCAAAACGTGCAAATGTGATTGCTTTAGCAGCTTTAGATTCAAGGAATTTTTCAACAGTTTTGCTGTCATCCATGACGTAAAGCTGTGACAAGAGGGCATTTTCTTGGTCGATTTGTGTATTGTCAACGAAAAATTTGGTCATTTTACCTGGCAAGATTTTGTCCCAGATTTGTTCTGGTTTACCTTCAGCTTTAAGTTCTTCTTTGAATGCTGTTTCAACTTTTGCTAAAACGTCGTCAGTCAATTGCGCAGCTGAACCAAATTCTGGTACGTGTAAGAAGGCTTTACCTGTCCGTTTACGGTCTTCGTTTTCGATTTCAATACGTGAAATCAAAGCAGTTGTTTCGCTCACGATAAAGTCATGGTCAAGTTCTTCAGCAGACAAAACGCTTGGACTCATCGCCGCAACGTGCATAGCAACCGCTTTGGGAAGAGACTCATCGCCACCTTCGATGACTGTGATAACACCGATACGTCCGCCATTATGTTGGTAAGCCCCAAAGTTTTGAGCATCGTTTTTTTCAACTAATTGGAAACGACGGAAAGCAATCTTTTCGCCAATTGTTGATGTCGCTTCAACATAAGATTCACCCAAAGTTTTACCAGTCGCAGTTGGAATAGCAAGCGCTGCATCATTGTCAGCTGGTTTGTTTTTAGCAATCAATTCTGCTGTTTCGTTAACCAAAGCAACAAATTGATCATTTTTGGCAACAAAGTCAGTTTCTGAGTTGACTTCAACAAGTGCTGCAACGTTACCATCAACATAGACACCAGTCAAACCCTCAGCAGCGACACGATCAGCTTTTTTAGCTGCTTTTGCAATCCCTTTTTCACGGAGCAGGTCAATCGCCTTGTTCATATCTCCATCAACTTCAACAAGTGCTTTTTTAGCATCCATGATGCCAGCACCAGTTTTTTCACGCAATTCTTTTACTTGAGCTGCAGTAATTGACATTTTTGTTTTCTCCTTTAAGATGTTGAGGCGACTACTTTGAGACGATGAAAAATAGGAAAAGGCGTAAGCGAACCTGAAAAGCTAGAGGCAACGTGCCTTGGCGATTTATCGCTTAGACGTTGACCTGAGAGTTGCACTTTATAAGCTAAACGACGTTCGTGCGTACTTTTATCTTTTTTCCTAGTCTCAAGGAGCCGAAACTCAGTTTTAGTTAAAAAAGAGGGATGAGGCGTAGGCCCCGCCCTCTTTCGATTTTTTTATTTGATACTTGGTAGAATTGGTTTTTTCAAACTAAGTATAAGCTTAGTTTTTGAAAAAACACTTCGTGTTTCCTCAACAAAGAAGCTTAAACTTCTTTGTTGAGGAAATACGTTGCATTTCCCTATTGGTCAATTCAAAAGAAGCTTAAGCTTCTTTTGAACCTTCCACAACTTCTACCAATTCTTCGATTGATTCAGATGATGCTGGTTCTGATACGTTTGCTTCTTCAGCTTCTACAGCATCTTCGCCTTGACGACCTTCGATGATTGCATCAGCCATTTTACCTGTAATCAATTTAACCGCACGAATGGCATCATCATTGGCAGGGATGATCACGTCAATTGGATCAGGATCTGCGTTTGTATCAACCATTGCCACGATTGGAATGTTTAATTTAGTTGCTTCTTGAACAGCGATTTGCTCTTTATGTGGATCCACGATGTAGATAAGATCAGGAATACGTGGCATATCAGCGATACCGCCCAAGAATTTTTCTAAGCGATCACGTTGTTTGTTAAGCAAAACAACTTCTTTTTTAGGAAGAACGTCAAAAGTACCGTCTTCTTCCATTTTGTTGATTTCTTTCAAACGTGCGATACGTTTTTGGATTGTACCCCAGTTAGTCAAAGTACCACCCAACCAACGGTGGTTGATGTAGTATTGACCAGCACGAGTTGCTTCTTCTTTAACAGCTTCAGCAGCTTGTTTTTTAGTCCCTACGAAGAGAACAACAGCACCGTTTGCTGCAGCTTCGCGTACATAGTTGTATGCGTCGTCAGCAAGTTTAACTGTTTTTTGTAAGTCGATAACGTGAATACCGTTACGTTCTGTAAAGATGAACGGTTTCATTTTTGGGTTCCAACGGCGTGTTTGGTGACCGAAGTGAACACCCGCTTCGAGTAGTTGTTTCATTGAAATGACTGCCATGAGCTAGTCTCCTTTTAAAATAGTTTTTTTCCTCTTTTGACCGTCAACTCGCCCCGCTACTCGCTTTTAAAGCTACACTACGGGACGATCTTGTCAAAATGTGGTTTCAGTTACCGTAATTTTTTACGGCAACCATTTAATTATACACGCTTTTAGTGTATTTGACAAGACTTACTTGTTGTATGTACACGGTCGTTTCATAAATTAGTCTTGAAAAATTAACCAAAAGTGCTACACTGCCATTAGGAGAACAATATGACACTACAAGAAAAATTTATGATTATAGAAGATTCACGAGATGAAAGATACGTT
>NZ_BAAGGP010000152.1:0-2837 GCF_054658615.1 Pseudolactococcus yaeyamensis | reverse complement strand
GATGCTGGTGACATTCGAGATGCGGTTCATGGTGTTCAAACAGGTAACTGGTTGGAAGTTATTGCCTCTGGTCTAGGTGTGATTCCATTTGCGGGTGGCGCTGTTAAAGAAGGCGTGCAGTCTCTAGTCAAGGAAGGCGCTCAGAGTGCGGCTAAGGAGACTGCACAAAATAGTGCTAAAGAGACTGCGCAACAAGCTGCCAAAAAAGTTGAATGGCCAGTAAATGATTCGCAACTTGAACATATTTTCAGAAAAGCAGAGGGTCATTTTGATGCAGATACTCCTACAAATAGGAAACTCATAGAGGAGGCAATTAATGATAAATATTATGCTGGATTAAAGCCAGCAGATTTATCAGGAAAAACCAAAGAATATCTTAGGGATATGCCTGATGGAAGTCAAGTTTGGGTTCAAGTTCGTGACGGAAAAATTCAAGATGCCGGTCTAAATAGAGGTGGTGGCGTTCGATGAAGTTAGTATATAACGATGCAAATTTTACTGCGATTGTTGAATTTTTATCTTGGCTTAGTTCTGAAAATAAGATGATTTGGTTTGAGGAGGGAGAACAATATGATGGTACCAGAACATTTTTATTGGATGTATCAGATCCTTACGTTTCCAAAAATGATAATAGTAAGTTAGTTTTGCTTGATGCAGCAATTTATCCAGAATGGAAAGATATTCAGCGAAAATTTCCAAACGATGATTTATATCATCAATTAATACAGTTTGTTAATTTTTACTATTCAGAATTTGAATTTGATATGTCGTTACTATTGAAATTGCTTAATAATCCTGAAAACAAGAAAAAGTTTGAAAAGATATTAGAAAAATATTCTATAAACTAAGATTTCAAGTTTTTGTAGAAGGTAAAAAATTCTTTCCAACTCATTTAATTGGAATAAAAATTAAGCAGACAGAAATAAAAATCTGTCTGTTTTTTTGATATAATATATTTACGGGACGCCAATGGTTATGTCAGTCAAAAACGTAGCAGCTTAGGCGAAGTCACGATTTATCAGTATGATGTCGAAGGTCGTTTAATCCAAGAAAGTTCAACTTGGGGCAAACAATCCTACTACACCTATGATGCTTTAGGTAATCGAATTTCTAAAGGCACGGCAAATGAGTACGACCGTAAACTCAAAACAGACATGATGTCGTGGATGAAAGCGACAGACAGAGAGGCACAGCTCCGTCTTGAAGAAAGTGATATCACACTTTCAGATATTCTCACAAAACTCGTCAAGATGCCTGAGTTTCTAGCGCGGTGCTTGCCTATCAAAGACCGCACATGGCGCATCGACCATGATGTGAATCGTCGCAAAGTCACAGAAGAAAAACTGAAAAAAGCAGTTGATACAACTGTGATGATTGACACGATTGAGTATCTGAATGACTATACGCAAACCTATGTCAGCCCGTTACAAGAGCAGTACACGACCTATGATAAGAAAGTTAAGTCAAGCTATCAGGCGACTAACATCTATGATACCAAGGGCATGGCGATAGGCAATGACCTTGACACTTATCATCAAGATGGCTTAAAAAGCAATATCACGCAAATTTCTAAAAAAAATGGTAGACTATATTCAAGTAACCTTTATCAAGAATTTGGTTCAAGTGAGCGCCGAATTCAAGACCAAGCAGGTTACAGAAGTCAGTACCATGACAACAGTGCAGACATTCATCTGAGAGCCAGAGAGTACAACACCAATACTGGACGATTCTTACAGCAAGATACTGTTTTAGGTAGCCTTAACAATCCGACCACGCAGAATAAATACATTTATGGTAATAACAATCCATTCATGTATCGTGATGATGCAGGGCGTTTTGGTTGGAATGATGTCTGGAATGGTATTAAGAAAGCAGCTAAAAAAGCTGTTCAGATTGTCAATAAATATGTTGTTCAACCCGTTGTTAAGGTTGTAAAAGATTTAATCACATCAAAATCTGGTGGCAATCCAGTTAGTGCAGGTTATGATACTTATAGTACAACTGGAACACCGACGATTTATTATAATTCAAGTGGTCAACAGGTTGTAAGTAGTCAGCTTTCTCCATACATTTCACCAGCCACTCAGCGAGAAATAGACAGAGCCGCTGCAGTTGCGGAAGCAAAACGTCAAGAACAAGAGAAGAAAATTCGTGCTGATCGAATTCGGAAACTCTGTGAAGCCGCTAAACCAATTTCTCCTTCAGATAAACAATTTTCTTCACTTGAAGATTATTGGGATATGTATTTTGGTATGCAAAGGAATGGTGTTGACCCTGTTACAGGTAAGAAGTATAATCCTGCTATTAATGTCGTAATCCAAGCCTCTTTTGGAATGTATGATGCTTACGAGAATGGCTGGCTTGATTTAGCTTTGATGGGATATATGAGCGCTAAGTCTGTTGGGAAGACGCCGACAGCCCCAACTGGTGTAGGAAATCCAGTAAAAGTTGTAGGGAAGGGAAATACCGGTAGGGTCGTTGCTAATAACTTAAATGAACAACTTGCGATGAAGGAAGTGATGTCTGCTCCGCTTAGTAATGCGACAGAACTCACTAATATTAAACTGAACGATACTAGGTGGCATCATTCAGATGGCTGGGTTAAAATGCAAAATATTGTTCGTTTAAATAATGGTGAAAAAGTTAATATTCACTTTGTGTATAATAAAAATACAGGTCAGTTTGATGATTTTAAATTTAAATAACTTATAAGTCTAGTGGTAATAAGTCAAGTAAGACTTGTCAATTTATTCTAGAAGATTTGAGAAATTAAGGTGCCCTAAATAAGCCTACGAAAAATAAATTTTTTCGCAAGTGCTATCAAGGACTTGTGCTCA
>NZ_BAAGGP010000151.1:0-2930 GCF_054658615.1 Pseudolactococcus yaeyamensis | reverse complement strand
AACGTTTTTCGTTATCAATGACTTTTCCAGATTATTTGGCACAGTTGTTTTCAATGTGAGAGCTGTTATTTTTAAAAACACGCTTCCTATTTTGAGATTGGGAGAGAGAGTCATGCGTTTGTCGTGCCTATTTCGAGTTATTATTGAAAAATTGCGAAAATTACGCTAAAATAGCAGTATGGAAATTAACGGTTACACGAAACTCGCAGCGGTGGTGGCGAACCCGATTAAGCACTCGCTGTCACCTTTTATACATAATTTGGCTTTTGAACATGTCGGTGAAAATGGTGTTTACCTTGCTTTTGAAACACCAGAAACTGATTTAGGCTCAGTCATTGAGAGCATCAAGACACTTGACATGTACGGTGTCAATTTATCTATGCCCTATAAAGAAACAGCCATTCAATATATGGATGAGCTGTCAGAAGTGGCTAAGCTAACGGGAGCTATTAACACCATCGTCAATCGAGATGGCAAGCTTTTTGGTACGTCAACTGATGGTGCTGGTTTTTTTAAGTCTCTGAAAAATTATGAAGTCAAAGATAGTGACATTACCATCATTGGTGCAGGTGGTGCAGCCCGTTCAATTATTGCGGAAGCTACTGTACAAGGTGCGCGCCAAATCACCGTTTATAATCGAACTTACAAGCCCGAACTTTTCGCTAATTATCCCGGAAACATTGTGTTCAAACCTTTGTCAGATTTGCTAGAGCTGACCGGTGATTTGCTAGTCAATACAACTAGCCTTGGCATGGATGGTGTTGGTTTACCGATTACCTCTGATTTGAAGTTTCCTCGGGAAATGCTAGTGGCTGACATCATTTACCAGCCGATTGAGACGCCTTTATTGATAGTTGCCAAAGCTCAAGGGAATCAGACGGTCAATGGCTTAGGGATGCTCCTTTATCAAGCGGCAGAAAGTTTTAAACTTTGGACAGGTCAGGAGATGCCGACGGCTATGATTCTGAAAAAATTGGCAAAAAAAATATATGGTTAAGTCAAAAGTCACAACAATCCCCGTCAACTCTCCAGAAAATCAAGTACCGAGCAAGGTATTAAGATTTTCATTTTGCACCACCGGTGAAAGCGTGTAATCCGCGCCATTCCCTCTATCTGAAAGTTGAAGCTGAAAGGAAACGCTATCTATGAAAACATTACATGTAAATTTACCCGACCATCCCTATGATTTAATCGTTGAACGTGGGAGCCTATCAAAGTCAGGGAATTGGGCAGGGAAACTCTGGCAGCCACAGAAAGTGGTCATCATCACAGATAACCATGTCGGAGATTTGTATGCTGAAACGGTCAAATTATCTTTTGAAGCAGCAGGTTTTGAGGTAGCAGTTTTTGCTTTCTTAGAAGGTGAAGTGTCTAAAAACTTGACGACAGTTGATAAAGCTTATCAGTTTTTAGCGGACTTTGGGCTGACACGCTCTGATGGCGTTGTGGCGCTAGGTGGCGGAGTTGTTGGCGATTTGGCAGGCTTTGTGGCATCGACTTATATGCGTGGCATTCATTTCTTGCAAATTCCGACTAGTTTGACGGCGCAAGTGGACTCGTCAGTTGGTGGGAAAACGGGGGTAAATACCGCCTATGCCAAAAATATGGTCGGGACTTTCACGCAGCCTGACGGTGTTTTGATTGATCCGAATTGTTTAGTGACGCTTGGCAAACGCGAGCTCTACGAAGGTATGGGCGAAGTCATCAAATGTGGTTTGATTGCGGATGAGAAACTCTGGGACATTTTACAAGACATGACGGGTGAGGTTGATAATCTTTTAGATAATGCTGAAAGCTTAATCTATCATTCTTGTGATGTCAAAAGAAAAGTTGTCGTAGAAGATAAATTAGATAACGGCACGCGGCTCTACCTCAATTTTGGGCATACCATTGGTCACGCCGTTGAAGCAACCGCCGGTTATGGCAAGGTCATGCACGGCGAAGGCGTTGCTATTGGCATGATTCAAATCACTAAAATTGCTGAAAAAAAAGGCTTAGTAGAGGTCGGCTTGACTGAGAAAATCCGTGACATGGTTGTGAAATTCCATTTGCCAACAAACTTTGAAGATTGGGATGTCATGCGTTTGGCTAAAGCCATTACCCTAGATAAAAAAGCACGTGGGACAAAGATTAAGACAGTCTTAGTGCCAAAAGTTGGAGAAGCTTTTATTAATGAAATTGCCATGGTTGATGTGCCTGAGTGGTTAGGATGAGGGAAATAGAAACGAGGAAGTTTTATATGGGTTTTCCAGTCTTTCTTCTTAGCTTGACTGGAGAGTCGGATGAGCTGTTAGTGACAACTTTATCTAGTTCATATAGCTTAGGAGATAAACTGGTCATTGGTATGAGCAAAGCGGGAAACACTGCCAAGCAAATTAAAGTAGGGACAAGACTTGCGGTCAATTTTTTAGCAGATAAAGAACAACTGATTTCGGATATTGCAGGCTTTGTCAATTCGCATCAGCGGGAAGAACTTTTAGCCAAAAATGGAGCTAATTTTAGTGTGTTTAATGGCGTTACCTACTTGGAAGAAGCCTTGATTTCAATTATCGCTAAAGTGATTCAGATTGTAACTGACGAACACTATTTACACGTTTTTCTAACGATAGAGTCAAGATTAATCGCTTCAGATGACATAGACTTTCAAACCTTTCACCCCCTTCTATATGTGGGGGATGACAAAATCAGATACTATAAAAAAACGACAAACAATATTGCAAAATCTGGTAGCATGTTGTAAGTCACGTTCGTTTCATAAACTTTTTATTACGTCAGCCAATATCTTCTCATTCACCAAGCATTGCAATAGATTCTGCTTGACACTACCCCTTTTATTTACTTGTTTCAAATAAGTTCGATGAGCTAAAATAGCGAGTTTTCTAAACACATTCAAAACTTTTTGCGCATTCTCTGAGATGACCTGACACTCA
>NZ_BAAGGP010000150.1:0-3031 GCF_054658615.1 Pseudolactococcus yaeyamensis | reverse complement strand
TGGCGATTAATCTCAGAAAACTGATGGTAACCTGTCGGATATAGAAAAAAAGCAGGCTAGAACAATCAAAATTGATTGGATTAGCTTGCTTTTTATTTTAGTGACTGTGGACTTTTGTCCCAGCCTCCTAACATAGCAAAAGGAGAAGCCATGTTTGTTGGAAGAGAAAAAGAGTTAGACTATTTGAACGCCGCTTATCAATCGGATAAATTTGAGTTTATTGTCATGTACGGGAGACGTCGTGTAGGGAAAACAACTTTACTAAATGAGTTTTTAAAAGATAAACCTGGCGCTTATTATATGGCAATCAAGGAAAAAGATGGCGCCAATCTAATCGGAATGAGTGAGTCCATTCTTGGGCAAGACTTCGGTTTATTATTCGATAGTTATGAAAAAGCTTTGATGCGTATTTATGAGCTAGGAAAAGAAGAGAGTTTTGTATTTGTTATTGATGAATTTCCCTATCTTGCGAGTTCTGCACCAGAGATCAGTTCAATTATCCAAAAAATAATTGATCATATCTATTTAAATTCCAAAGTGAAATTGATTTTATGTGGTTCATCAATGTCGTTCATGGAACACCAAGTACTTGGCTATCAAAGTCCTTTATATGGTCGTAGAACGTCTCAGATAAAACTTCAACCTTTTAATTTTTTTCAGTGCCGACAATTCTTCCCTAAAATGGATAAAGAGGATTTAATGGGGATTTATGCCATTACAGGAGGCATTCCGCAGTATCTTTCATTTATTGACGGCGGCAGAAAACATAAAAAATACTTTTTTGAGAACTACTGCACCACTTTATGAAGAACCCAATAATTTGTTACTTCAAGAGCTTAGAGATCCTTCAAACTACAATTCGGCGCTTTATGCAATTGCTCATGGTGCAAGTCGAGTTAAGGAAATATCCGACCAAATTAAAATGACTTCAGGGGCAACTAGCATCCTTTTGGATAATTTGATTGAATTAGGAATTATCGAAAAGAAGATACCAATGTCTCAAAAGAAATTGAATTCTCGAAAAACGATTTATCAAATCTCCGATGGGCTATTTCGATTTTGGTATAGATTTATTGATCGTAATCAAAGTCAAATTGAACGCGACAAAGGGGAGTTGGTATACAAACGTATCGAAAGTGAATTTAGTACTTTCTTAGAACCCATTTTTGAAAAAATTTGCATTGATTGGATGTGGAAAAACGTTCCTTATCGCTTGATTGACGATTATTTTGAAGATTTAGGGTCATGGTGGGGAACAGATAAATTTGAGAAAAAAGAAGTAGAAGTTGATATTATCGGTTTTTCTCCTGAAACAGAAGCTTTATTCATCGGAGAATGTAAATGGAGAAATCAAGACGTAGATGAAAAAATTTTAAAGACATTAATCCATCGCTCTGCCTTATTTTCAAACACTCAAAAATATTATTTCTTATTTTCTAAAAGCGGGTTTAGTGACAGCTGTATAAAAAAGCTAAAGAGTTGAACATCTATCTGTTCACATTTTCTGATATGATGAAAATACAAACATAATGATAAGTTTCTAAAATATACATTAATTGATGTCACAAAACATACAGTAGAAAAAATAATATAGATGTGAAACAATTCGCCTAACCAATTAGCTAGGCGTTTTTTAATGCCATAGGTTATTTCCTAATAAATGGATGATATGAAATAACCCAATTAGTTAGTGTGGTATTTCATAGTTTTAGGCATGAAATCTTTATTTTTTTTACACGGCCTTGGGTTTATACTTAAAACATAAAAGATAAAGCGCTTTGTCATTTAAAAGTAACTAATACATGATGACTATTTCTGATGCAAACGTGTCACGATTAATTCATTATTGTATACTTTCTTGATAAAATCTTTTGGCGTCATATTGAATTCCTTTTTGAAACATTGGAGAAAATGTGTGTAGGAATTAAAGCCACAACGCTCATAGATTTCGGATGAACTTTTATACTTCTTCAAAAGCTGCTTGGCGTAGATGAGTCTCTTTTTCAAAATATATTTATGAAGTGATATTTTGGTATATTGTTTAAATCTACGTGAGAGATAGTTTTTGGATAGGTAGAAGTGTTCTGAGATAGACTCTATCGTCAATTCATCTGAAAGGTGTGTGGTAATATAGTTAATCACTTCAGTAATGAGTGTATCGCCAACTATTTCTTGTGCTTGGGCATCGAAGTCATCGCGCATAATGGTTTGATTGAGCATGATGAGGAATTTAATCAATTCTTGTTCAACTTTGATGTCCTCTCCATACCGACTAGTGGTTTGTGCCTGTAAGATTCCGAAGAGATAATCTCGCAATGTTTCTGGATCTAGTTGCAAAACTTTACTTCTCAAATCACCTATCGGATAGAAACATTTTTCAAGATCAGTAAGAGTCGTTGATCTTTTCTGTAGAAACTGAGAAGTGAGGTAGATAAAAATGCGTTCAAATCTATCTGTAGATTGTGAGACCATGCGATGAAGGTCCAAGTCATGAATGAGCAAAACAGTTCCCGGTTTTATCTCAAACTGTTTGCCATCTAGTAAAAAGATGGCATCACCAGTCAGTGAGATATGAATTTCATAATAATCATGATAATGAAACCAAGTTTGATTGCTATCTACAAAATCATCAACGTGAAAGATTTCGTAATCTTGAGAAATCATTTCACTCGCAAAAACTGGTATGTCTGTGTTCATAAGATGATTAACCTCCTTGTGATTTAATAAGTCGTATCAGTATCATTATAAATGTTTTGGATGACCTATAGCAAGACTTTGAATGTCTTAAGGTGTAATTTGATAGTTATAGGTATGATATGATGACTCTACCATGATAACATAATATGCTTAATCATTTGTCATCGTTATAACACTTAATTTTGGTAACTTATTTTAATATATAAATTCTAAGTCTAGTGGTAATAAGTCAAGTATTAATTGTAAATTTATTTTACAAGATTTATGAAACTAAGGTACACTAAATAAGCCTACGAAAAATTCATTTTTTCGCAAGTGCTATCAAGGACTTGTG
>NZ_BAAGGP010000149.1:0-3082 GCF_054658615.1 Pseudolactococcus yaeyamensis | reverse complement strand
TAACGTATCTTTCATCTCGTGAATCTTCTATAATCATAAATTTTTCTTGTAGTGTCATATTGTTCTCCTAATGGCAGTGTAGCACTTTTGGTTAATTTTTCAAGACTAATTTATGAAACGACCGTGTATGTCTTTTGATTCTAGTGATAAAAAGCTTTTAAAATGGTATAATATAGGTAATTGAAGTGAGGAGGGCGATTCCGATGACTTTAGATGTAAATAAACAAGAAATGACGATTATGGGTGTAAAGTTTGACAATCGCCCAGATTTTGAAGCAGTCTGGTATGCAGTAAGTTCAAACATGATTGAGGGGTGGCAGCCTAAAGTAGTATTTATTGAAAAGATGAAACGACGCATGATTGAACTTAGAAAAGGGATTGTCAATGCCTAAAAAAGAATACCGTTCTTATCAGTATGTTGATCCTGATAATAAGTATACTTACCCAAATGCTTCAGTGCTTATAAATAAGTTAGATATACAAGATGAGAGTGAGGCGAGGGAACAAGAGTATGAGCGAGTGAGTATGCGTTTGCTAGAACTAGATATTTTTCCCATCAAAGTTCAGAGTATGAAAGATATTTTAGCCATACATCAGTATATTTTTCAAGATTTGTATTGGTGGGCAGGAAAGTATCGAGAAGTAAATATTTCCAAGAGTGGCAATAGTTTTATGGCTATGCAATCATTCGCTTCTGCAGAATTATATATGAATTCACTGCTTAATGATTATCTTCAAAATGCACATACCAGAGAAGACATCATTCGACATCTTGCCTTAATTTTGGATAATCAAAATTATCTACACCCATTTAGAGAGGGAAATGGCCGAGCACAACGTGAAGTTGTTCGTGTACTTGCATTAGAAAAAGGATATAAAGCACAAATCAAAATAGAATCCGACGATGCAGTTTATAATCTCTATATGGATGGCACTGTTTATAATGATGTTAAAAAATTGGAACAATTATTTGATAAGATTCTAGAAAAAGATAGATAGAACAATATCATTAATCCCAGCAGAAGTATGATCGTTTCTTTTTAGAGTGGGGTGACGAGCGAGTAGGGAATCTTTCAGCTCTCGATGTGTTTAAAGATCGCACTGAGACGGAAGTTGTGCTAGGCTTACTTTCTAGTAAAACTGCAACCTTAGATGATGAGGCACGTGTTTTGGACCTACTTGAAAAAGCAAGTCAAATCATTCCAAAAGACAGACTCTTTTTATCTCATCAATGTGGTTTTGCATCATGTGATAATGGTAATGCCTTAACTGAAAATCAGCAGTGGGCAAAAATTGACCAAGGACAACATATTGCTACTGATTTCTTTGGTATATAATCTTAGGATAAAACTATCGCAAGGTAGTTTTTTGGTTGACAGGTATTTTGCTTCAGACTATACTTAGAATAAAGAGAACAAGAAAATAAGTTTAAATATGACATACCTTGTCACCTTTCCTATGATAGGATAAGGATAAGAAGTAAAAAAGTATGCCGAGTTATCTAGTTATACCGGCTTGAAAGTGTAAATAATGCAGATCAACCGTATCTTTGATATCACTTATCTTTTGTTAAATCATGGGCAGGTGACTGCCAAAACCCTAAGTGAGAAGTTTGATGTATCAGTTCGCACGATTTATCGTGATATTGATAGAATGAGCCAGCTAGGGATTCCAGTTTATACTGAGCGCGGAAAAGGCGGTGGCATCAGTCTGTTATCTGATTTTGTCTTGAGTAAAGTCTTATTAGATGCTGATGAGCGTAAAAGCATTTTACAGGCCTTGCAAACGACAGATGCCGTTAAAGTTGACCCCGCAAATGAGGAGATACTAGCCAAATTATCAGCACTATTTGGCATCCAAGATGCGCCCTGGTTGGCGATTGATTTTAGTACTTGGTATGGGTCGAGTGCAGATGATTTTGAACAGATAAAAACAGCCATATTAACACAAAAAGTCGTCACTTTTAATTACTATAATGCAAAAGGTGAGATGACTTTCAGAACAGTAGAGCCGACGCAACTCGTTTTTAAAAGCATGAGTTGGTACCTCAAAGCCTATTGTTTAGGTAAACAAGAAATCCGAATGTTTAAACTCAGTCGACTGACCAAACTTGAAATAACTGAACAATCCGTTGAAAATCGATTGCTTGAAGTTCAAGCCGATAAAAGTCATCAACTGCAAGCGCCCGAGATGATTCATTTGAAAATGCTAGTGTCACAAGAGCTAGGCTATCAAATTTATGATGACTTTCCGATAGATGCCATTCAAAACCATTCGGACAAAGACTTATTAGTCGAAGATGACTTCCCAAAAACAGACTGGCTATATCGGTATATCTTATCACTTGGACCATCAGCGAAAATTATTGAACCGCTTGACTTGAAACAAGAGCTGATCACCATCATCAAGAAAATGGAGGAGAATTATCATGGGTAGACCAACAGTTAAAACAGATTTAATCGAGGCAGGAAAGACAGGTTATTTGAAATTAGAGCAAGTAATGCAAGCTTTGCCAGAAGAAAATCAAGATTTCAATTTTGAAATCACAGAAAAAATGAAAGAGGCACATTGGAGACGCGATAAAAACTTAAGAGATGTCTTGATTCATCTTTATGAATGGCATCAGCTACTCTTGAATTGGGTAAATGCCAACCAAAATGGCGAAACACAACCATTTCTACCAGCACCCTATAATTGGAAAAATTACGGTCAACTCAATCAAGCGTTTTGGGAAAAACATCAAGCAACCTCACTTGATGATGCTAAAAATATGTTAAACACCAGTCATTCCGAAGTCATGGCTTTAGCCAATACGTTTTCAAATGCTGAACTATTTACCAAGCAATATTTTTCATGGACAGGCACGAGTTCACTAGGCGCTTATTTTGTTTCAGCGACTTCAAGTCACTATGATTGGGCAATGAAGAAATTGAAAAAACAAATCAAGGCCAATCGATAAGTCTAGTGGTAATAAGTCAAGTAAGACTTGTAAATTTATTTTACAAGATTTATGAAACTAAGGTACACTAAATAAGCCTACGAAAAATTCATTTTTTCGCAAGTGCTATCAAGGACTTGTGCT
>NZ_BAAGGP010000148.1:0-3124 GCF_054658615.1 Pseudolactococcus yaeyamensis | reverse complement strand
GTAAGTATTTTATAATTTGATATTCTTAACAAACCCAATAATACCAACGATTCAGAGAACAAAGAAATTTGTTCTCTTTTTGTATGCTGAATAATTTATGGGAGGTTTCAAAATGAACTGGGTCAAAAAATATGTAGAAGATTTCTTGTCTGAGTTGGAAAATTCTACTGTTGAAGAGAACACTCTATTTCTTAACGGTGTCACAATTAAATCAGAGGCAGTGATATAGAACTTTTGATTTATCAACTGCCATTCTCGGATGTAATAGCTGAGGTCGTTTATGAAAATCGCGTGGAACTTTATACTAATCAAAAGATGTATAGCAAGCAAGATAATGAGTGGATTGTTCTGTCAACAGTAGAAAAGGTAGCGCAGGTGTTTGAATGAAAAAGGAAGAAATTTTTGTGATAGCGAAAAGCAAACTTCTGCAAAACGGAGAGGTATCGCCAGCAGAAGTGAATCCTGAATTTAAAATAAAAAAATTCAAAGTAAAAGTTAAAATTATGGCTTTTTACTTGACTACAAATCGTTATCGAATTGTTGATGCTGAAACAGAAAGCATACTTGATGACAATGAAGGCAAAGGCTACCTGACGCGGAATAAGGCGGTTAAAGGCTATTCTAAAACATTATAGAGGTGGCTGGATGACAATATCTTCATGTCCAGATTTCGGAAGCAACGAAAAGAAAGGTTCAAACACATGATTCAAAAAAACAAAATATCTCAATATATTTCAATTCCTAAATCAATCATTCAGGATTCGTCATTATCCCCAAAATCATTGGTACTTTTAATTCATCTTATGAGTTTGCCAAAGGATTGGGATATTGAAAAGAAGTCAGTGAAAAGTATGTTTTGTAAGAGATACGGAGAAAGTAATCGACGGAAGTTTGATGGATTTTGGAATGAACTTCAGGAAGCAGACTATTTGTCAGCGGATGATCGTGGTTGGTTTTTGAAAATAGATTGAAACATATTGAAGTTTTTTGAAAGTATGAGGGAAGTGAGATATTGAAAGAGATAATCATTGATAATTTTGCAGGTGGTGGTGGTGCTTCAACTGGTATAGAGCAGGCCATTGGTCGTTCAGTTGATGTTGCAATCAATCATGACCCTGATGCGATTGCTATGCACGCAGTCAATCATCCTGATACCAAACATTATTGCGAAGATGTCTTTGATGTTGATCCACGTGAGGTCGCAGATGGCCGTCCAGTTGCCTTGTGTTGGCTTTCTCCCGATTGTAAACACTTTTCCAAGGCGAAGGGTAAAACGCCTGTAAATAAGAAAATTAGAGGGTTAGCATGGATTGCAATTAGGTGGGCTGCTACTGTTAAGCCTAGAGTCATTATTCTTGAAAATGTCGAAGAATTCAAAACATGGGGACCTCTCATTAAAACGGAAAAAGGCACTATGCCTGACCTCTAAATCCTTTACCAATGCCTTGAAAAATCAAGGGTATGAAGTATCTTTCAGAGAGTTACGAGCTTGTGATTATGGTGCGCCCACGACACGGAAGCGATTATTTTTAATCGCACGTCGTGATGGCAGACCGATTATTTGGCCAGAACCAACCCATGCCCCAAGGGATAGCGAAGAAGTTAGAAGAGGTGAGTTATTGCCTTATCATTCAGCAGTTGAATGTATTGATTGGTCACTGCCAGGTAAATCAATTTTTGGTCGGAAAAAGCCTTTAAGTCCTAATACAATGCAACGCATTGCGAGAGGGCTGAAAAAGTTTGTATTTGAAAGTCATGAGCCATTTGTATTAAGGATTGGTCAGACAGGATACGGTAAGGATAGGCTAGTTTATCCGCTTAGTCAGCCCCTAACGACAATCACTACTAAGGCTGAGCACTGTTTGGTGACACCATTTTTAGCGGTCAACAATACGGGTCATCCAGGTAGTGAAATGACGGCACCGATGACGACGATTACAACGGGTGGCCATCAAATGTTAGTGTCATCGTTTTTATCAAAGTATTTTGGTGGAAACTATCAAGGCGCTGGAATTGATATGAGAGAGCCAACGGACACCATTACATCGGTAGACCATCATTCTCTAGTCAATGTGTCTATGACAAATGAAGACATTGATAGAGAACCTGAAATTCAGCTGTTTTTTGAAGAGAATTTTGATCAAGCATTTTTAACAAAATACTACGGATCTGATATTGGTCAAGATGTTAAAATGCCACTGCATACAATCCCCACCAAAGATAGGTTTGGCTTAGTGAGAGTGCATAATCAAAATTATCGGATAACTGATATTACACTACGGATGTTGCAGCCACATGAACTTGCCAAGGCTCAAGGTGTACCAGATACTTATATCTTAGACCGAGATAAAGACGGCAAGAAGATTAGTAAAGCTAAGCAGGTGGCGCGTATCGGTAATATGGTTGTTCCGTCGTGTGCTAAAGCCTTAGTCGAGGCAAACTTGCCAGAACTATGTTCTAAAGAAATATTTAACAAAGTTTTATCGGAGACGGCTTAAAGGATTATGGTATAGAGGCTTTCTGACAAAGGAATTTTATGAGTATGAAAGGGAAAATTAAAAATGGTTAAAGCGAAACAGCCAGAGTGGATTGTGCAAATCACTAAAATCAGCACAGTCAAAAAGACAAAACCTAAAAAACATTATTTTGAAGAAAGACCTGAGGCCGAAAATTTTGCCAAGCAGTACAAAGGTAAAGGTAGCGTTCAATTATATCAGCTTGAAACAATGAGGAGTTAAAAAGATGATACTTAGACCATTAGTTTTATGTCTTGCAATGGTGGCGTTTGTTGTCTGCTTGCCATTTCTCTTAATGCTATCTTTAACCTATTTGATTGTATGTATTTTTGACAATAAAACGGCAACATTCGATAACAATTAATACCCGACAACTTTAGCTCAACGGTAGAGCGCTCATGAGATATGAGAGATGATGGTTCAAATCCTGAAAGTTGCATCACCAAAAATAAAGAAGAAAAAATTATTTTTACTCATTCGGTTCGGCAATGTACAGGTGAATACATTGTCAATACGCTGATAATTAGCACCTCTTGCTTGATAAGTGATAGGAGCGGGATTTCTTGGTTCGATTCCAGGTATCAGCATTGCCTAGCAATAGGCAAATA
>NZ_BAAGGP010000147.1:0-3165 GCF_054658615.1 Pseudolactococcus yaeyamensis | reverse complement strand
CGTTTTTCGTTATCAATGACTTTTCCAGATTATTTGGCACAGTTGTTTTCAATGTGAGAGCTGTTATTTTTAAAAACACGCTTCCTATTTTGAGATTGGGAGAGAGAGAGTCATGCGTTTGTCGTGCGGTCTGGTCTGGTTAGGGTGTATCTCTTGCTATTTTATGGTAAAATAGTAGGTAAATACTCATTTAAGTAAAGAAATAGCTAAAAATGTTTGCTTTATTGAGTATCCGTCTAAAATAGGAGATGAAATGGTAAAAAAACGTGAAGCAATTGATGAAAAATATCAATGGGATTTGACCACAATTTTCGTAACAGATGAGGCGTTCGAAGCAGAGCTTGCGAAGGTTTTAGTGGCGCTAGAAGAGGCGAGAGCATGGGCTGGCACGCTGACAGATTCTGCTGAAAATTTATTAGCAGTCACTGAAACAGAGTTGACACTCATGCAGCGGGTTGAAAAACTTTATGTCTACGCGTCGATGAAGCATGACCAAGATACGACAGTCAGTCTTTATCAAGAATATCAGGCTAAAGTAACAGCGCTCTATGCTAAGTTCAGCGAAGTGTTTGCTTTCTATGAACCTGAATTTATGACACTTTCTCAAGAAATTTTTGCACAGTTTGTTATTGATCAGCCTAAATTGCAAACTTATGGTCATTTCTTTGAGCAGCTATTTGACAGAAAAGCGCATGTTTTATCAAGTGCGGAAGAAGCACTATTGGCAGGGGCATCAGAAATTTTCAGTGCTGGCGCTGAGACTTTTGAAATCTTGGATAACGCAGATATTGTTTTTCCAACGATTACGGATGCGCAAGGTCATGAAGTTCAGCTATCACATGGTAACTACATTTCATTCATGGAATCATCGAACCGCGACATTAGAAAAGCAGCCTACCAAGCGCTTTATAGTATTTACGAACAGTATCAGCATACCTATGCTAAGACCTTACAAACCAATGTTAAAGTCCATAATTTTACAGCGAAGACGCGTCATTATCAGTCAGCGCGTGAGGCTGCTCTGTCTAGTAACCACATCCCAGAAGCGGTCTATGACACTTTAGTCCAAGCTGTCAATGACCACCTGTCTTTACTTCATCGCTATATTAACCTACGTGCTGATATCCTTAAAATTGATGACCTTAAAATGTATGATGTCTACGCACCCTTGTCAACGACAGATTATAAATTTACCTATGAAGAAGCAGTTGTTAAAACTCAGGAAACTCTTGCGATTTTTGGTTCAGATTATTTGGAAAAGGTTAAACGCAGCTTTAAAGAAAATTGGATTGATGTCCAAGAAAATAAAGGTAAACGTTCAGGTGCTTATTCAGGTGGTTCATACGATACCAATGCCTTTATGCTACTTAACTGGCAAGATACGCTAGATAATCTTTTTACCCTAGTGCACGAAATGGGCCATAGCATGCACAGTAGCTTTACCCGTGAAAGTCAACCCTATGTCTACGGTGATTACAGCATTTTCCTTGCTGAAATTGCGTCGACAACCAATGAAAACATCCTCACAGAAACTTTGCTCAATGACGTTGAAGATGAAGAGACGCGTTTCGCGGTGCTCAACCACTTTTTGGATGGCTTTAGAGGCACTGTCTTTAGACAAACGCAGTTTGCCGAGTTCGAACATGCCATTCATGAGGCGGATGCTGCGGGAACTGTCTTAACCAGCGAGTTCTTGAATCAACTGTATGCTGAATTGAACGAAAAATATTATGGTTTAGCAGCTAGTAGCAATCCAGAAATTCAGTATGAATGGGCAAGAATTCCGCATTTCTATTATAATTACTATGTTTTCCAATATGCGACAGGCTTTGCAGCTGCATCTGCTTTAGCAGATAAAATCGTCAATGGGACTGAGCAAGATAAGACAGACTATTTAAATTACTTGCGTGCTGGTTCATCAGACTATCCGCTAGATGTCATTGCAAAAGCGGGTGTTGATATGACATCAGCAGATTATCTTACTGCTGCCTTTTCAGTTTTTGAAAAACGGTTGACAGAATTAGAAGCATTGGTGGCGAAACATGGTTAAGAGTTATAACGAATATTCCAATCATAATATGCGCAGACCTATCGTCAAGCCTGAAATCGTCGCCTTGATGCGAGGGGAGCAGGAAGCTTTGACAGGCTTTTTAGCAGATGTTGAGTCTTTTGCGCACGCGGAAAATATTCCTGTTATTCCGCATGAAACGGTGGTTTACTTTCAATTTTTGTTACAAACACTGCAACCGAAAAAAATTCTAGAAATTGGGACAGCTATTGGTTTTTCTGCACTCTTAATGGCGCAAGCTGCACCAGAATCAAAAATCACGACCATTGAGCGCAACCCTGAGATGGCGACTTTGGCGCGAGAAAACTTAGTCAAATATGATTCGGCTCAGCAAATCGAGGTCATTGAGGGCGATGCGATTGATGTGTTGGCGAGCTTACCAGATGGCTATGACTTTGCTTTTATGGATTCGGCCAAGTCTAAATATATCGTTTTTTTACCAGAGATTTTGAAGCGTTTGTCGGTTGGTGGTATTGTCGTGATTGATGATGTTTTCCAAGGCGGCGATGTGACCAAACCTATTGAAAAAGTAAAGCGCAATCAGCGTGGCATTTATCGGGGGTTACATCAGTTATTTGACGCAACCCTGACGCATCCAGATTTGACCACTACTCTTGTGCCATTAGGTGATGGTCTTTTGATGATTCGAAAGAATGCCGACAAGATAGTTTTACCACGGTCGTTTCATAAATTAGTATTGAAAAATTAACCCAAAGTGCTAAACTACCATTAGGAGATACTTGTATGACGATAAAAGATTCATGTGACGAAAGATATATCGACTATCCTTTATGTGATGTGTTAGTTATTATTATGTGTGCAGTTTTATGCGGTTTAGTTCAACTTTGTGATATTGTCACATATGCTGAGAATCAGGCTGATTTTCTTAAACAAACTTTCAATATTGAGAAAATCCCTTCGAAACCAACCTTTTCGCACACCTTGACTATCATTGATGGCGAAAAAGTGAGGAAATTATTTTTAAAATAATGCGTGAACATTTTGAAAGTGTTGGCGAGATTATCGCAGTTGATGGTAAAGCGATTCGTAGCGCCGCGCAAAAGAACAAACCGCATTCTGCTTTACAAATTCTTAGT
>NZ_BAAGGP010000146.1:0-3209 GCF_054658615.1 Pseudolactococcus yaeyamensis | reverse complement strand
AAAATCCGTGAGTCCATTCCAGAACTATTATCTCTGAGAAACGGCTCAGTAGTCAAGTGAAAATTAATATCAATTAGGTAAAAATCGTAGTGGTTAATCACTACTAGAATATATTATACGAGGAGGAATGGATAAAGC
Source organism: Pseudolactococcus yaeyamensis (assembly GCF_054658615.1). Lineage (NCBI taxonomy): Bacteria > Bacillati > Bacillota > Bacilli > Lactobacillales > Streptococcaceae > Pseudolactococcus > Pseudolactococcus yaeyamensis. The sequence continues at coordinate 3,071 of NZ_BAAGGP010000146.1, read as the reverse complement.
AACAAGCGGTAAATTTCTTTTTGATGGAGAAGAAATCAGTATGTTCAGTGAAGAAAATCTATCTGTTTACCGACGAGATATTATCGGTTTTGTCTTTCAATTTTATAATTTAATCCCTAGTCTAACTGCTTTGGAAAATGTTGGCATTGCAGCACAGTTGACAAATAATAAGGAATTTTCTGAAAAGTGTTTAGAAAGTGTTGGATTGTCACACAGAAAAAATAATTTCCCTTCTCAAATGTCAGGTGGTGAAATGCAACGTGTTTCCATTGCAAGAGCGCTTGCAAAGCAACCACAATTATTACTATGTGATGAACCTACTGGAGCATTGGACTCAGTAACTGGACTTAAAATTATCGAAATATTACGTCAATCTGCTGAGAATAGTGGAACAGCAGTTGTAATGGTAACACACAATTTAGAGTTTGCAAAATTGGCGCACAAAGTTATTCGTCTACATGATGGAAAAGTTTCTTCTATTGAGGAAAATACTCATCATGTAAATATTTCGGAGGTAGAATTGTAGTGGAATTTTTAAATATAAAATTACGAAGGGATTTTCGTAAAAATTGGACACAATTTTTTTCAGTATTCTTAATGGCTTTTTTAAGTGTTCTTATTTTCGTTGGTCTTCAAGGTGCATGGCATGGGCTTGAAGTGAGTTTGAATAAATATATTGATAATTCAAACCTTGCGGATTCATGGGTAATGAGTACTGGTTTTACGAAAGATGATATACAAGAAATTAGGGCATTAAAAGGGATTAAAGATACAGGTGAGAATACTAGAATTCAGGTTAAAATTGGTGACAATGATGAAGAAGATAAATATCTTTATTTAGATACTTTCAATTCAAAACTTACGACTCCCTATGTTACAGAGGGCATAAAACTTAAAAGTGAAGCGCAAGGTTTTTGGTTGAACTTAGAGTATGCAAAAGAAAACAAACTATCAGTAGGTGATACAGTAAAAATAGATTTTCAAGGGCAGACGATTAAACTAAAAGTGTTAGGTTTGGTGCAATCTGCTGATCGAATCTATTATACTGGTACGGAGGAGTTTATTGCACCAAATTATGCTAATTATGGGTATGGATATATATCTGATGAGATTTTAAAAAAAGACTTTCATTATCAAGGAAGTGAAAATTTACTTGAAATTAAAGGAAATACAAAGGGAATACGAGAAAAAATAGAGACTATTCTAGGTAGCAGGCTTGTAACTTATTATAATCGGAGTACTTTAGTAGATGTTTCAGATGCACTTGATCGAGTTGGTCAAATAAAAAATCTATCTTATCTTTTTTCATTTATTTTTATATTATTAGCGATTTTAGCAATGTATACAACAATTCGTAGGCTGATTGAAACACAAGTCAAAGAAATTGCTATTTTAAAAGCGCTAGGATTTTCTAATCGAAAGATAGGACTGCATTATACAAGTTTTGGCATATTAGTTGGAGGTAGTGGGGCTATATTAGGGGCGAGTGTGTCACCATTTATGTCTTGGTTTGTTTTAAGTACACAAAAAACAATGTTCTCCTTACCCTCATGGACGATTGCTTACTCTTTTAGTTCACTAGTGGTGATAATGTTTGTTTTGTCAATATGTATTTTATCATCATACTTAGCGAGTCGTAATGCAATTAGAGGATTGCCAGCTGAATTTTTAAGGGGGAATACACAGAAAATAGGTAGTAAAGTATTCCTAGAGTATCTAACTAAATTTTGGAAAGTACTGCGTTTTGAACAACGTTGGGCAATTCGTGATGCATTATCAAATAAAGTTAGAATGCTAATGGGAATAATTGGAGTTGCTGGGGGTATGATGCTTTTGATTGCAGGTATTGGTATGCCACAATCTATCAATCATTTAGTAGATAAAGCCTATCATGAAGATTTTAAGTATGATACACGAGTCCATATTAATAATTATGATAAAGTGAAAAATAACTATCCAAAAGGTCAATGGATTCAAATTAAACAAGCAAGATTTACACCAGATGATGAAAACAATCGTTTATTGATTATTATTAGTTCTGGAGACTATATTGATATGAAGACAGAGGAGGGGAAAGGAATTGAGAATGGTGGTGTCTATGTCACAAAAGGATTTGCAGAAAGAGCTAAGCTAATGGTTGGGCAAGAACTTGAAGTGAAGCCATATTTGGATAATCAGAAATTTACATTTGTGATTAAAGGTATTATAACAAGCGAAACCAATCAAGGTGCTTATATCACTCAAAAAACTTTTGAAAGTGCAAACGGAATTTTTTCTCCGAGTACATTGTTGTTTGGAAAAGATAACTATCCTTTTGAAATTAAAAGTGATAAAAATCTAGTGTCTGCAATTAAGATGAGTCGTCAAGAAGAAAATGCCAAAAATTTTGTATCAAGTCTCATGAGTATTTTTCTGATGATTGTTGGCTTTGCTGTTCTCTTGGTTGTTATAGTTCTCTATAATTTGGGTTCACTAAATTTTGTTGAACGGACAAGGGATTATGCAACGCTTAGTGTTTTAGGGTTCAGTAAAAAAGAATTACGTAATACTACAATGCTTGAAAATATGGGAACTACTTTTATCGGATGGTTATTGGGCATTCCGTTAGGAATTTGGTTCTTGGATGTATACGTCAAGACTTTTAGCACAATACGTTTAGAGTATACTTCCCACATAACTTGGTTAAATTTACTACTATCTACAATAATTGTTGTGCTATGTTCGATGAGTACTACACTATTCATAAGTAGACGACTAAAAAAATTGGATATGATTGAAGCACTCAAAGGGGTTGACTGATGAAAGATAGCGATATGTAACATGTACTAAGAATATTGTATAAGGTGTAAAGATATTTATTACTGTTGCAGATAAAAATATCCATCTAAAAACTTATTTTTTAGGAGAAATATATGAAAAGAAGTCTATTAATATTGGTACTGAGTTTTCTTGGTATCTCTTTTATAAAAAAGAATAATATCTCAATTAAAACACAATGGACCAAAATGAAGAAATAATCTCTTGTCTAACAAACAGTCAGATGAGAGGGACAAAGCAGAAAGAGCTAATTT
>NZ_BAAGGP010000145.1:0-3239 GCF_054658615.1 Pseudolactococcus yaeyamensis | reverse complement strand
TGAGCACAAGTCCTTGATAGCACTTGCGAAAAAATGAATTTTTCGTAGGCTTATTTAGTGTACCTTAGTTTCATAAATCTTGTAAAATAAATTTACAAGTCTTACTTGACTTATTACCACTAGACTTGATATTACTGGGTTTTCATCTTCCAACTAACTTCTCGACACTATGACTTTATCGGTCGTTTGTCTTCAGTCTGAAATAAGCCTTGGGGTTTATTTTTTTATTTAGAAATCAAAAAATGCTAGAACATCAATCCTAGCATTTTTTGTGTTTTATTTCGTTTCAGCGTTTTCAACAGATGCTTTGACAAAGGCTGTATAAAGCCCTTCTGATCTATTTGGACGGCTTGACAATTCTGGGTGATATTGACAAGCAACGAAGAATTTATTTTCTGGAATTTCAACAATTTCAACCAAACGGTTATCAGGCGAAACACCTGAGAAGACGAGTCCTGCTTTTTCAAACTGTTCACGGTAGGCGTTATTAAACTCATAACGGTGACGGTGACGGCGTTGGATGACTTCTTGATTATCGTAGGCTGCTGCTGTCACTGAGTGTGCTTTCAATTTCGCTGGGTAAAGTCCCAAACGAAGCGTGCCTCCCATATCCTCAACGTCGATTTGGTCACGCATGAGGTCAATAATTGGGAATTTCGTCTCAGGATTCAACTCAGTTGAGTTGGCACCTTCAAGACCGAGCACGTTACGACCAAACTCGACACACGTCAACTGCATGCCTAGACAAACGCCAAGCATCGGCACATCATGCTCACGCGCATACTGAATCGCCGCAATCTTACCCTCAGTGCCACGGGGACCAAAGCCTCCCGGCACAATAATCCCATCAGCGTCGCCCAAAAGCTCAGCAGCATTTTCAGGCGTGACATCGTTTGATTGAACCCATTTCAGGTCAATGTCGGTGTCCGCAGGGTAGCCGGCATGTTTCAAGGCTTCAACGACAGAAATATAAGCATCAGGTAACTCGACATACTTCCCAACCAAAGTAATCTTAGTTGATTTTTTAAGGTTCATGACATGGTGAACCATTTCTGTCCATTCTGTCATGTCCGCTTTTGGCAAATCAAGTTTCAAATGATCCAAAACGATTTGGTCCATGTTTTGAGCTTGTAAATTAAGTGGAATTTGGTATAAATGCTCTACGTCAAGCGACTCAATCACGGCTTCCGGTGCGACATCTGTAAACTGTGCAATTTTATTTTTAATCCCTTGCTCAGCTGGTGTTTCTGTCCGGATAACAATCATATTCGGCTGAATCCCCAAACCACGTAATTCTTTAACAGAGTGTTGTGTTGGTTTAGTTTTCATTTCAGCAGACGCTTTTAGATAAGGTAATAAAGTTGTATGAATGTAGAAGACATTGTCCGCACCCACATCAGATTTCATCTGACGCAAGGCTTCAAGGAATGGCAATGACTCGATATCACCAACAGTTCCGCCAACTTCAGTGATGATGACATCTGAGTCCGTCGTTGCTGCGGCACGTTTAATTTTTTCTTTCAAGGCATCTGTGATATGTGGGATAACTTGAACCGTTGCCCCCAAATATTCGCCTTTACGCTCTTTACGCAAAACTTCTGAGTAGATTTTACCTGTTGTCACGTTAGAATATTTGTTGAGATTAACATCCATAAAACGCTCATAGTGACCCAAGTCAAGGTCAGTTTCTGCGCCATCATCTGTCACGTAAACTTCCCCATGTTGGTAAGGACTCATTGTACCCGGGTCAATATTGATGTAGGGGTCAAACTTTTGAATTGTGACTTTAAGCCCACGATTTTTTAAAAGACGACCGAGACTTGACGCCACAATCCCTTTACCAATACCTGAAACCACACCACCTGTGACGAAAATATACTTTGTCATTTACCTATTATCTCCTTTAATTTAAACACATGGGAAAATAAATATAAAAAGCTCCCAATACTGGGAGCTAGCTGTCCGACCGCCTGAGCGGTGCCCGATAATTATTATAGCAAATTTTTTGTAGACTTGTCAAATTTGAAAACCTCACGATTCTTCTTCATTTTTTGTGACTCATCTAAAACAACTGCTTCAAGCATTGTCTGTGATATATTGATAAACACCTTGACCAGCCAATGCCCCCTCACCGACTGCTGTCGTGATTTGACGGAGGGCTTTTTGGCGAACATCTCCGACTGCGAAAATCCCCGGAATTTTAGTCTGCATCCCTTGATCAGTGATAATCCAGCCAATTTCATCCGTAATCCCCAGATCTTTCACTGTATCTGTCATTGGATCAATACCGATATAGACAAACAAGCCACCAAATGCTTTTTCTGTGATATCACCCGTTTTAAGATTTTTAATCCGAACGCCTGTAATCTTTATGTCATTGCCCAAAACTTCCTCAACGGCTGAATCCCAGATGAATGAAATTTTATCATTTGAGAAAGCGCGTTCTTGGATAATTTTTTGAGCGCGGAGTTCATCACGACGGTGTAAAATGGTCACGGAGCTACCGAAACGCGTGAGAAAGAGCGCTTCTTCAACGGCTGAATCACCACCGCCGACAACCAAAATATCTTGATTTCGGAAGAAGGCGCCATCACAGACCGCACAGTAAGAGACACCACGCGCACCGTATTCTTCTTCGCCGGAGACATTGAGGTGACGATGTTGCGCACCTGTTGATATAATCACGGTTCTAGTCTCGAAGACCTCATCTTCAGTGATAACTTGCTTGATACCCTCAGCGTTGACCGTCACATTTTGGACAATACCGTAAGCATTTTCGACACCGAGTCCTTCAAGTGGCTCATACATTTTCATCGATAATTCAGGCCCCATGATGGTTTCATAGCCTGGATAATTTTCGATTTCAGCGGTATTATTCATTTGACCACCAGGTGCGCCACGTTCAAGCAATAATACTTTGAGTTCACTACGTGCTGCATACATCGCTGCTGTCATCCCACCAGGACCGGCACCGATGACGATTGTATCATATAAAGTCATTTTTTCCCTCACTTTTTTGGTATCCGCTAAATCACTATCTTAGGAATATCAATGGTAATTACATTCTATATTTCTCAACTTAAATATGCAAGTATATCGCATTCACAATTCACCTCGTATAATATATTCTAGTAGTGATTAACCACTACGATTTTTACCTAATTGATATTAATTTTCACTTGACTACTGAGCCGTTTCTCAGAGATAATAGTTCTGGAATGGACTCACGGATTTTGCTT
>NZ_BAAGGP010000144.1:0-3324 GCF_054658615.1 Pseudolactococcus yaeyamensis | reverse complement strand
TTGTAGGATATGCACAAAAGACGGATATAGTATTAGAAAATACCAATCCCTTACAAGGCGATAAACGGTATGCGAGATTTGATAAAGTACCAGAATATCAAGCGGATAATATTATCGCAAAAGTAACCTATATGACAGAATACAAGCAAAAAGACGGATATGTCGTCTTAGGAATTGAGGTGTAAAATGCCTAAGCAAAAAGAAGCGTTTAAATAGTGGAGGGGAAATGAAAAAGATAGAAAGCATATTACAAAATAAGTCAATTATAATTTTGATTTATTTACCGTTCATTGTGGCAGTTATGGTTCTTTCAGTAGTTATGTTCATATTTGTCACAGCCTTTGTTCTGGGCGTACTCTTAAGTTTTGTGGGTTTCTTTTACGGAGGTATAAAAGCTGTACCGTCACCACTTTGTAATGTGATAGGGATTTTTTCCTTAATCTCAGTTACTTCATTTACTTTAGTATTGCTGAGAAAAGAGATATTATTTCGGATTGAAAATAGAAAGATGGGAAAATGAAAATGGATAAGAAAAAAGTGTTACATCATTCAGCAGATAATTTTGAATTTGAATTATCAGAGTTCACAATGTGGTATTTTAACAACCCTGATATTGAACCGATTGATACTTATGAAGATATGTTAGAGGCTTTAAAGATATTTAAAGCAGAAGTACTTGATTTGCGGAAAGAATCGAAAGAGTTTGTGGAGATAATGTGCAGACTTGGGGACATAGGTCATAGACACGGGCTTGTTGTGGAAGTTTCTGTGACAAAATACTTTGATAAAAAGTGTCAAGTGATGGAAAATGGAAAGGACTAATATAAAAGATGAGACTTGGAAAAAATAGACTTTATGAAATCGCTGATAAAATTGTAGATGAAATAGGCTCAAAAGAGTTTATTGATAATTTGTTAATGGCTATGTCTGGTAACGAATTACAAAGTAACTTAGAAGAAATTGATAGAACGCATGGACTAAATTTATTTGATAATGAAGATGAAAACTAGATTTAGGACTTTTGAAGTTCTGAAAAGGATAAACTGATGAATAATAAACTAATATCAAAAATTGTAAATGAAGCATGTGAACTATCAAATGAAGAATTAACTATCTTAATTGATAGATTGCAAGAACTATTTGATTAAATTGAAAGAGGATAAAACAAATGACGAAAATTAATATAAAAAAACTGGCAGTCACTGCTTTAGCTGGTCTATCCCTACTCGCCTTAACAGGTTGTACATCAATGGAAGATATGGGAAAAGACTGGAAGTCAGATAATTCTGGTTTATCACGAACAATTACGATTTACTCCAAAAAAGGGGAAGTCTTAAAGCGTTATTATGGGACTAGTGTGCGTACTGCAGTTGATGAATCGGGTCAAATCAAAATCAATCTTGATGGCAAACGCCTACAGGTCATGAACGCAGATGTTGTGATTGAGGAAGATGGTATAGAAAAGAGTGTGATAGATTAATCATGGATATAGTTAAAAGTTATATCTGTGCTTAAGTACAGATATACAAAAATGTTATATGAAAACCTGCAAGAAAAACGTGTAAAACCCTACTAAATATGAGATAATAGTATTATCAAATAGGAATAAGTTAATAGAAAAGGAATTATAAAAATAATGAATACTATGATAGAAAAAATCAAAGCTACGACACTTAAACAACGTTTGGCGGTAGGTGCTGTCATTTTGGTTTTAATCGGTGGTGCTACTGGTCTAGCCGTTCATCAAAACAATGTCGCAAGTGCTAAAGCAGAAAGTCGTCAAGAAAAGCTTGAAGCTGACAAAAAATCTAAGGCTGATAAAATTGCTAAAGAAAAAGCTGATAAGGAAGCTAAAGCCAAGGCTGATAAAGAAGCTAAGGATAAAGCACTCAAAGTTGAAGCTGACAAAAAAGCTAAAGCAGAAAGTGAAGCCAAGGCAAAAGCTGATAGTGAAGCTAAAGCTAAGGCAGAAGCTGAAAAAGTCCAAGCAGAACAACAAGCCCAAGCTGTAGCTGTTCAACAGGCAGAGCAACAAGCCCAACAGGCGGTGGCACAACCAGAGCAACAACAACCTGATTATGGCTATGCACCTCAACCAGAAACACCAAGCGCACCAAGTAATTCAGCACCTGCACAAAATTCAAATGATGTTAAAATCGACTGGTCACAAGAAGGTCGGGATAAAGCTGCGATAGAAGGTGGTAAAGGTGGCTTAGTCGGAGGTACTCCTGCTGGTTGGTGAAAAAAATAAATAATAATACTTTCAAGAGAAATCATCATGTTTTCTCTTTTTTATAAACTTCACGCTTTAAAACGTACGCTATATATGCTATAATTAAGTACATACAAAAGAGGAGGTTTATCATGAGTATAACAGCGACAACCCCAACCAACATAAGAAAAAATATCTTTTCAATCTTGGCAGATGTGACAGAGAATGATACAGAACTTCATATTGTCAACTCAAAAGGTAAAAATGCCGTGCTAATTTCAGAGAGTAGTTTAAATTCTCTAAATGAAACACTTCACTTATTAAGCTCAAAGAACAATCGTAACCGATTAGATAGTGCTATGGCACAATTCAACCAAGGTAAAGGCACTGTTCATGACTTGATTGAGGTAGAAGATGATTAAGTCATGGTCTGATGAAGCGTGGGAGGACTATCTTTACTGGCAACGAGAGGATAAGAAAACACTAAAACGTATTAATTTATTAGTCAAAGATATTGATAGAACGCCTTATACAGGGATTGGAAAACCAGAACCGTTGAAATATAATCTGACGAATTGTTGGTCTAGGAGAATTACAGGTGAACACCGTTTGGTCTATCAAATTTCAGATAATGGCATGGAAATTTTACAATGTCGTTATCACTATTAAAAGTAACTGCTATAAAGTAAGGACAAGACTTCAAATCTTGTCTTTTTTTATATTTTAAATGTCGTGACCGAAAAGTCGGTAAAATAAACTTTGAAAGGGAAATCATTTATTGGTTTCTCTTTTTTTTGTTTTTAGAAAGGATTTTCTTTTGAATAAATTGAAAAAGACAACAAATACTTCAAAACGCTCACGTTTCCGACAATGGAAATCGGGTAAAAAGTGGCTATACAGTGCAACTGCTTTGGCTGTTTTGGTCGGTGGTATTGCACTTACTCAAGTAACGCCACTTATTTCACAACCAACACAAGTAGTATCAGCTGATGTCGTCAATGGCTCGCAAATCGGGACACTCAATGGTAAGCCTGTCGTTAAGGCGCAATCAAACGACATGGCGTCAAGTAGTTTCCAAGGCACGGTTGACGGACTTCTGGCAAGTGCTAACT
>NZ_BAAGGP010000143.1:0-3406 GCF_054658615.1 Pseudolactococcus yaeyamensis | reverse complement strand
GAGACAATTCGCAAGAGGGGTGTGTATACAACAAAAATAATTGAGAACAAAACGCTCTAACTCCTTATATCACAAGGCGGAATAGTGTTTTTCTGATTTTTAACTGTCAAACTCGGGATTATAACAAGAAATAACCTTTTCGTCCGCTATTTCTTTTTCAAAAATTAACGAGAGAAGAAAGGGCTTCAACTCAATCCTTCAGAATATTAATAAATAATACAGTTACGTAACCAAGATGTAATATTTTAACTGAATTGTAAAGTATAAGCTTACTTAAGCGTGATATCATAAGGAAGTACGATAAGGGAGGCAGTATGGAAGCACCTAAATACGACGAAGATTTAGATTACTGGCAAGCGCCTATGCGCGATTATTGCAGAGAAGAAAAGGCATCTGATGATAAGATGATAGCCGAAAGATTTAACGAGATTGCCTTTTTCCTCAATATTGCTGTTTTTTCAGTCCTCATGATTTTAAGTTGCGCCATGCTTTCGGCAATTATGCCGTCTTTCCTGAGCGTACTCCTATCGATTGTATTATCTCTCACCCTGTTAAAAGTTTCAAAACAAGCAATCAAAACCTTCCTACGGATTATAAAAAAATAAGCTGAAAAGCTTATTTTTTTGATGATAACCCTAAAAATAAGAGTTTAAAAACCACTCTTCTGAACTGATTCAAACTTAAAATTTGAAATCTCATAAATTTTATCTGCTATGGCTACTATCCGCTCATCATGGGACGCAATAATCACGTACTTACCGTCTTTTTTTAATTCTTGAAATAAGGCAATGATAATTTCAAAATTCTTCTTATCTAAATTTGTTGTCGGTTCATCAGCCAAGATGATATCAGGACCTAACATCAAACTTCTTGCGATTGCAACACGCTGTTTTTGACCACCCGAAATCTTTTTGACCACACTTTTAAGGATAGCTTCAAAACCGAATTGCTTAGAAAGCATCCTTGCACGATTGATATCATCTTGCTTTTTCTTTTTTTGATGAAAAGTTGGTACTAGCAGATTTTCGAGTACCGTATAGTCTTCAAGTAAGGCGAAATCTTGCGCAATATAGCCAATATGGTCTCTTCTAAACCTGCTCATTTCAAAATCAGATTTTTGTTGAAGTACGGTTTCATCATAAACATATATTCCTTCTTGAAAAGGCACTAATCCTGAAATCATTTCAAGAAATGTCGTTTTACCAATACCAGACTCTCCAGTAATCACAACAATTTCTCCTCTTTCAGCTTTAAAATTTGAATCTAAAAAAATGGGTTTAGTCTTATATTTTTTGGAAAAATGCTTAATTTCTAACGTCATATAGTCTCCTCATCATAAAATCTGTCACAATAGATATGATAGTCATGGTTAGTAGGCTTAAAGCGATAGAAATGATAAAATTATATACCGGTAACCCGCCATCTCTCAATAAACTAAATTCTAAACAGACAAAAAGTACACCAAAAACAACAATTGGCAAGCTTAAAACTCGCTTCATAGAAAAAGTGATCTGTTTAGTCGTTGTACCGACTAAACGATAAATTCTAATCTCATCTTTTAGTATTTTCAGGATTGATTTAATCACGAACAATAAGATTACAACAATCAACACTAACAAGATTAAAATTGCCAATATACCAAATACGTAATCATTTCTATATTCTTGTTTTACGTCCTGAAGTATATCCTTAACAGACTTAATATCTAATGCTAGACCTAGTTTTTTACTTTCAGAAATAACATTACTCCTGTCTCTATTTAATACCCCTTTAACTAGCAAATGATTGACATCATTGATATTCCAATATTCAGAAGTAATTATATTTTTTAATTGTTCACGACTCAACTTTTCTGGCGTTTCCAAAGCACTAGTTGTAAAATAGGTTTCACTTGCAAGATAAATATGACCAGAAAAATTTTTTTCTAATACCTCATAAAATTTTTCCTGACTTTCTTTAGATGGGGTAACAACGTAATTCGCAGCATCCACTTGAGGCGTATACACAACCTTTGACCAATTTTCTTTACTTCTTGCTTCATATGCTTTCAAAATCGGATAATTTTGTATGGCAACATTACTTTGAACCAAAAAAATGGCTTGTATTAGAAACGTTATCATGCCAATAGCAAACAGAACAAACCATCTTTTTTTAACAATTAGTCTATTTAATTTTGTCATTTCTTAAATTTTCTCCATTTTTATAAAAACTAGCGTAAATATCAAGACTTCTATCACATTTTTAATCGCTAATAGTACAATCATATTTGTGATTCCAATACTTATCCAATCTTGTATGAAAACGCCAAGACATATGGCTAGCACCATTACACTGAAATTAGCATACTGTGATGTCACAAACATGTGTCGTTTACTTTTTCCAATGATTCGAAACACCCTAAAATCAGATTTTTCACTCATCAACTGTAACACATAGTAAAATTCATTAATCGCAAGTAAGCCAATCACAACAAAATCTATTTTTGTAAAGCATCTAGAAAAAAATAGTAAAATGATTAGCAACATCATTTCTTGAACAATTCGTTTATTTTGCTTCATTTTCAAAGAAATTGGGACAAAAACAGACATTTATCCCCTTATAAAATGGGTATGTATTTTATTTTCTGATATTCCCCAAATCCTACGATTCAGAGCCGAGTTTATATCAAAAAAGCAAGCGTGTTAGAATTTTCTTCTTCCATCTCACTTGCTTTTCAATCTTTTTTTAGATATACTAAGTTTGTGAGTATAGAAGTGTATTTTCTATACTACTTGTCGATAGAGAGAGGTAATCTCTATCGGCTTTTTTGATTTTTTATTATCTTAATTATACCTTAAATCACGCAAAAAAACAATAGCCAAATCAAACTTTTTTCAAGTATTTTAGCTATTTCTTCGCTATTTTTTGCTTTGTTATAGTTGCCGATATACCGTTGTTTTTAGCTACTGAAAACTCTTACGGATTGTATCGTTTCTTATCTTGCCTTGTTTGATTTCGCTTGATGTCTCATTTGTTTTCAAGTAATCTGAGACACTGCCTTCTAGCTCCTGATATTTGGCATACTTTTCACGCCAGTCGCCAAAAAATAGATCTCGGATGGCGTTTTTATCTTCATACCTCATGATAATGAGCTGGGTCATGGCTTCAGCACCCGTCAACGACCAGTACATGCCTTGTTTCTTCATCCGATAAGTGATTTTTCGGTGCTGACTTTCCATAACCCCGATACCATTTAAATTTAACCCTCTATCTTCAGCGGTTTTGGTATAGGAGAAGTTTCTGAGAATAGAGTTTTTGAATTTGTAAAACTTTTCTGTTTTCTTTTCCCCTTCAACCATTCCCTCCATCGTATCGAAAATGGCGCTCAAATCTTTTTTCTTATGATTTTTGATACACTCAAAAATTT
>NZ_BAAGGP010000142.1:0-3443 GCF_054658615.1 Pseudolactococcus yaeyamensis | reverse complement strand
AATCCGTGAGTCCATTCCAGAACTATTATCTCTGAGAAACGGCTCAGTAGTCAAGTGAAAATTAATATCAATTAGGTAAAAATCGTAGTGGTTAATCACTACTAGAATATATTATACGAGGAGATTACAGATGTTCAAATTTCTTGCGTTGCGGTGGTGGGGACTTTAAATTTCTAAGTCTGTCTCTTGAATAATCAACGATAGCCTTAATCCCCAATACTTCAACCTTATCTAGGTAGTCCTCTGCCTTGATAAGGTTTTCTTTTGTCTTCTCTAGCATATAATCATGCAAATCACTTAATATCTGAAAATTAACGATTGCAATTAAATCACCACCAAAATCAAATTGAGAAACTTTATCTTTAAAAAAAGCTGCAGTCTCTAACTCTTGATGCTCAAGCGTACTATCATATAGTCCCATTAAAGTGACCATAAATAAACGTTGACGTGCAAAACCACTGAAACATGCCTCTCTATTGATTAAAATCTCTCCAAACCAACGACGATCTCCCCTATCCATAATAGAAGAAGTACAATAAAGCAATTTCACCTCAAACTCAGTCCAATTATCTAACCCATTCAAATAATCTCCGACGATATTTTTTCAGTTTTAGAAACATATTACTTGCCCGTCACATCCTGTAAAACACTTTTAATCATGATATTTGACAAAATTTCAAACTTATCATCAGTTCCCTTAATAATCAACTTTTCTGACTGCTCAACACCTTGTAAACCAGAAAAGCGAATTTGATTTAAAGTATTATAAAGTTGTTCCATACGATCAGGTTGATAGTTGTTCAAAGCACTGACAAACTCGTTCGGTGTCATATTAAGATTAGAAATAGCCCGAAACAACTTATCAGCTGCTAACATACTTGTCCCATTTTCAAACTTAGAGATGAGAGATTTAGAGACAACTTCATCACTTACATTAGCTTGTGTATAACCTCTTGCTTTTCGTAATTCCTTGAAAGTTTCCTGAACGCTAGAAATTTCTTCATCAAAATATTCTTTTTCCATACACATAACCTTTCTATCTACTTGCCACTAATTATAACATTTTTATAATGTTTCAATATTTCGAATATTCACTTGCATTCATCTAAAAATAGAAATCCAAACATCAGGTTTCTGCTCATTAATAATTTTATCTACTTTAACGCTTCTCAATCATTACCAAAAACGGCGGATGATTAGCTTGATTAATCCCACCATAACGCATCACCTGAAAGTCTCTTTGTGGCAACCCAGAAACAAAAGCCAACACAGCATCCCGTTCCTCAAGACCACCCTCATGACCATAATAAATCATCAACGCAATCCTCCCACCCTTGACCAACATGTCTAACAGTTGTGTTAGAGCACTAAGCGTCGTCTCAGCCTGAGTAATCACTTTCTTATCAGACTTAGGCAAATAGCCCAGATTAAAAATCGCAGCTTTTATTGGCTGCTCAATATACTGACCAACATTTTCATGACCATCAAAAATCAGCTTAGCAGTCAACTGTGCTTGCTCCAAACGCTTTTCCGTCATGGCAAGTGCAAGCGCCTGTACATCAAAAGCGACAACATCCGCTTTCAATCCTGCTAAAAAAACAGTATCATAGCCTTGCCCCATGGTCGCATCAACAACAAGATCATCAGGCACAATAACTTCTGCAAGTGAACGATGTGCCAGCTCAAGCGGATTTAACATGCCTTATCTCCCTGAAAAACATTGCGACGTTCTAACTCTGCGTCAATTGCGTTCAGCACTTCCCATTTCTTCAGGCTCCACATGGGACCTATCAACATCTCACGCGGCGCATCCCCCGTTAAACGATGAATTGAAATCTCCTTTGGAATAATCTCTAGCTGATCACAAATCACATTCACATAATCATCAAAAGCCATCAACTGCAAATCTCCCTGATGAAAATCGCGCTGCATCCGTGTGCCTGTCATCAAGTGGAGCAAATGAAGTTTGATGCCCTGAATATCTGAATCCGCCACAACACGACGCACATTTTCAACCATCATGTCTTGAGTTTCACCCGGTAAGCCGTTAATCAAATGCACACAAACCAAAATACCACGAGCCCGCAATTTAGCCACAGCATCCAAGTAAGTCTGATAATCATGCGCGCGATTAATCAAATCACTCGTTTCTTGATAGGTCGTCTGTAACCCAAGCTCAACCCAAACTGTCATCCGCTCATTCAGATCAGACAGATAATCCAGCACATCATCAGGCAAACAATCCGGACGCGTCCCAATATTAATCCCAACGATATCAGGTCGATCCACTGCCTGTTCAAAGCGCTCACGAAGGACTTCTAGTGGACCGTGCGTATTGGTAAAGTTTTGGAAATAGGCAATATACTTCTTAACCCCAGGCCATTTTTGATGGAGAAATTCAATCTCTTTTTCCACCTGAACTGGAATCTGCTCCTCAGGTGCCACAATCATATCACCTGACCCAGAAACAGAACAAAAGGTACAACCACCATGCGCCACCGTACCATCCCGATTCGGGCAGTCAAACCCTGCATCAATCGGCACTTTAAACACCTTCTCACCAAAATTATCACGCAGATAATCATTCCATGTCGTATATCGCTTATTCACTTTTGAACTCCCTTAAAACGCCACTTAAAACGCACCTCATCATAAATGGGGAACGTCATCAACAAAATACTAGCACTCATCAGCCAACCACCCAAAATATCCGTCGGATAATGCACCCCCAGATAAATCCGAGACATTCCGATAAGCACGATGAACATGGTAGCTAACACACGAACCAACCACTTCATTTGACGATTGTGCAACCTTTGACAAATCAGCACCATCAGACAGGCATAAAACATCAAACTCGTACTGGCATGCCCCGAAGGAAAACTCAAACCATTCTCTACCACAAGGTGGGGTAAAGACGGGCGCGACCGACCATAAATATGTTTCAAGATATAGATTAAAATAGGCACAATTGCCACATTAGCAGCTATAAAAATCGCCTCAGCATACCATTTTTTCAGTACCAAAAAAATAAGTACAGCACCTAGAAGAATAGGTACATAAGCTGCCCCACCAAAATTAGTTATAAATTTGGAAAAAGAAGTCAGACCATCTGACATATTGTATCTAACCAATGACTGAACTTGTTGGTCAACTCCCTTTAAACTAGCCAAAAAAAACTTGACTAGATAGCCTAACATGACGAATAGCACCAAACCGAAGCTTGCATATAATTGATACGTTTTTTTTAGTTTCATCATTATATTATAACAAAAAAGTCCATCTATTGAAACATAGATGAACTTACGATATCTGACTCCGCTTGCAAGACTCGAACTTGCGACATCATGATTAACAGTCATGCGCTACTACCAACTGAGCTAAAGCGGAATAATCTCAGTTGGTAGAGTAGTAGAAAACTTCGTTTTCCCCATCCGCAACCT
>NZ_BAAGGP010000141.1:0-3448 GCF_054658615.1 Pseudolactococcus yaeyamensis | reverse complement strand
ACGTTTTTCGTTATCAATGACTTTTCCAGATTATTTGGCACAGTTGTTTTCAATGTGAGAGCTGTTATTTTTAAAAACACGCTTCCTATTTTGAGATTGGGAGAGAGAGAGTCATGCGTTTGTCGTGCCGAAATTTACTATGAAAATACTTGAAAAAATCTAAAAGATAGTATATAATAAATTGGAAACGCATACAAGGTGGTATGTAAGACAGCAAAGGTGCTGAAAAAAGATTATCTTTTTTTGGTGCCTTTTTGTTATGGAGAAAATGATGAAAAAAATTATTCTAATGGGTGCTGTGGGTTGTGGTAAGACAAGTTTGATTCAAGCACTTCGTGGTCAAGCATTGACTTATGATAAAACCCAAACACTAGAGTTTATTGATGACATGATCGACACACCAGGAGAGTACATGCTACACCGAAAATTTATTCAGTCGTTAACTGTTACCGCAGCAGAAGCTGATGTTGTTGGATTGGTGCAAAGTGTTACTGAGCAGGAGCAAATCTTTTCGCAAGGGTTTGGTGCGATGTATCCTAAAAACGTGATTGGCATTGTGACGAAAATGGATTTAGTAAAGGGTGAAGAAGCGATCTCTTTTGTAGAAACGCAACTGAAGGAAGCAGGGAGTGAAGATATTTTTAGAGTTTCCGCTAAAAATAAAATTGGTTTGTTAGCACTACAAAATTATTTATCGGAAAGTTAGAATAAGTGATGAAGGGGGAAAAACAAGCAGCGCATCTTCAAGTAGTCGTAGAGAGGAATAAGCATGAAGATTTATACTAGAACAGGTGATAAAGGGATGACACGACTGATTGGCGGTCAAATGGTCAGTAAAGCAAGCGATCGTGTCGAAAGTTATGGGTCTGTTGATGAGTTAAACTCTTGGGTAGGTAGAATAACGTGTCAAACAAAAGTATCTCACCCTAGTATTTCTCAGGAGTTGAAGACGATACAAAATTATCTTTTTGATTGTAGTACAGACTTGGCGACACCTGCGGATAAAGGCTATGACTGGCGTGTCAAAAAATCTTGGGTAACATTTTTGGAAGAGAGAATAGATGTGTATACTGCCAACTGTTCACCGATTGAAAAATTTATTTTACCAACAGGCAGTCTTTTGACAAGTGATTGTCATGTTGCCCGAACATTTACTAGAAATACTGAACGAAAAGTTGTTGCATTGATGTGGACATCAAAAATCAATGAAGACGTTTTGATATTTTTAAATCGTCTCTCGGATTATTTCTTTGCATTGGCAAGAGAAATGAACAGGCTAGAAGCAATAGAAGATGACTACTATATCAGAAGTGATAAGGTATTTCGAGAGGAGGAAGAGGCTGGGAAAAGGACTTCGAAAGAATCATTAACTAAATGATATTTTTACGAAGGCAATCATTTTTTCCTATCAGCGATGACATTCTCGACACTATAACGTCCCCATTTTGAGATAACAGAGATAAAATGTGTCAATCTTTCCGAATCAAAGTGTGACACTATCATATAACAGGCTTGACCCGACACCTTATAAAAAGCAATGATTTCAGGGAAGTCATTGACTGATTTTTCAAATGCATCATATTGGTTATTATCCATGAAAATGCGGATAAATTGTTGGTGAGCATATTTGATTGAAATGGTGTAATTTTCTATGATACCTGTTTCTAACATTTTATTAATTCGCATACCAACAGCTTGTCCAGTCATATGCACACGCTGTCCGATTTCTTTATGACTTAAACGTGAATTTTCTTGTAGGTATGCTAGTATTTTATCATCAATTTTGTCCATTTTATCTTCTTTCATTATGAAAGTAAAAAGCCTTGAAGGCTTTCGTAGCGCCATTTACATTGGTCTCTGAAACAATTATACTTTATTTTATAGAAAAGAGGTAGTTGATGAAACAAGGACTTTTAGTGATTGATGTACAAAATGATTATTTTGCGGGCGGAAAAATGGTGTTAGTTGATGCGGATAAGGCGTTGACAAATGTGAATAAATTGGAGGAAAAATTTACTGCCAAAAATTTGCCAATTATCTATATTCAACATATAAAAAATAGTAAGGATGCGGATTTTTTTGGTAAAGGAACGATTGGTGCAGCACTACATTCAGGTTTGAAAATAAATGACAGCTCAATCATTATTCAGAAAAAGTTTCCTAATAGTTTTTTGTTAACAAATTTGAAACGCACATTACGCGCGCTTAAAGTTGACCAGTTAGTAATTTGTGGGATGATGACGCATATGTGTATTCGCGCAACAACACCTATTGCAGGAAAACTCGGCTATGCGCCTATTCTTATCCATGATGCAACAGCAATAAAAGATTTAGAAGTGGGCGGTAAAATCAAAACTGCCAGTCAGGGTGCAATCTGAAATAATAGCAGAACTTTCAAAGATTGCCTATGTGAGTACAACAAATGATTTTATCGTCTCATGATTTTTGACTTACGAAGAAAACATATTTATGATATACTGAATATAATTTACTGCGTATAATGGATCAGCGTAAAGGTTGCTACCCGATTTTAGTCGGGTGCCCTTTGCGCTGTTTTTGCAGTAAATAATAAAAAAGAAGAGGTTAATTACCCAATGGACTTTTATATGAAGTTACCCCGAAACAGCAAAGAATTTGTTTTATTTCTTGCGATAGTCGCCATTATTTCGGTTAATATCATTGCGCCAGTTATTTCAGGATTCGAGGTCGGATTTAGTTTAGAGACATGGGGGCATACCCTTGCGTCAATGCCATTTTTGTTAGTGGCAATCGTAGCTTTTGCTTTGCTGACGCACATGCCTGCAGAAAAGATAGCAGCTAAAATAACAGAAGAGACGGATAGCTTTAATGCCAAAATAACGATAACGATTTTGATTAATGTCGCGATGATGTCAGTGTTAATGACTATCGTAGGAGCGATGATTGCAACGAAAACAATTAGTTTAGCACCTTTCCAACATTTCTTTTATAAATGGCCAAGAAACTTCACAATTGCGTTGCTTACAGAAATGTTGATTGCTCAACCAGTTGCACGTTATGCCCTGTATCGACTTCATTTAAAAAAGTAATAAACACTTGAGAAATGCCATTTCTTAGAAATAGTTGTATAATAAAAGAGGAGGAGAGTCAAATGAAAATTACTTATCACAATGCAGGCAATGCGCCAGAAACTAAAACTTTTAAAGATATTGCTGAGTTTTTAATGTTGCAAAATCGTGAAATTCCAGCGATCCAAGATCATTATGAAGTAGATGCGCTCTATGTTGGTGATGAAAAAGTTGATTTTACAGGGACAATCGGCGATTTATTTGATACATACAACCACGGTCGTTTCATAAACTTTTTATTACGTCAGTCAATATCTTCTCATTCACCAAGCATTTCAATAGATTCTGCTTGACACTAACCCTTTTATTTACTTGTTTCAAATAAGTACGATGAGCCAAAA
>NZ_BAAGGP010000140.1:0-3453 GCF_054658615.1 Pseudolactococcus yaeyamensis | reverse complement strand
CGTTTTTCGTTATCAATGACTTTTTCAGATTATTTGGCACAGTTGTTTTCAATGTGAGAGCTGTTATTTTTAAAAACACGCTTCCTATTTTGAGATTGGGAGAGAGAGAGTCATGCGTTTGTCGTGCCTTTTGAGATGGCGAGTTGAAAAAACGATGAAATTATCGTAAAATAAAGAAATACCAACAAACAGAAAGAATATTATGACTTTTAATCATCAAGCAATTGAAAAAAAATGGCAAGCTTTTTGGGCTGAAAATCAGACCTTCAAAACAGGGACTGATAAAAATAAACCGAAATTCTATGCCTTAGATATGTTTCCTTATCCAAGTGGTGCTGGTCTTCACGTCGGTCACCCAGAAGGTTATACGGCGACGGATATTCTTAGCCGTATGCGTCGGGCACAAGGCTACAATGTCTTGCATCCAATGGGCTGGGATGCTTTTGGTCTCCCTGCTGAACAGTATGCCATGGATACAGGTAATGATCCTGCCGAGTTCACAGCGAAAAATATCGCGACCTTCAAACGTCAAATCAATGCCCTTGGTTTTTCATATGACTGGGATCGCGAAATTAACACGACGGATCCAGATTACTATAAATGGACACAGTGGATTTTCACCAAACTTTATGAAAAAGGCCTAGCCTATGAAGCAGAAGTAGCGGTTAACTGGGTAGAAGAACTAGGTACTGCTATCTCAAATGAGGAAGTCCTACCTGACGGAACATCAGAGCGTGGTGGCTATCCAGTCGTTCGCAAACCGATGCGCCAATGGATGCTGAAAATCACAGCCTATGCTGAGCGTCTCTTAAACGACCTTGAAGATGTCGACTGGCCAGAGTCAGTTAAAGATATGCAACGCAACTGGATTGGTAAGTCAGTCGGTGCTAATGTTGATTTCAAAATCAAGGGCTTTGACCAAGACTTCACCGTCTTTACGACACGCCCTGATACACTTTTCGGTGCGACTTATGCTGTTTTAGCACCAGAACACGAGTTGGTCAACCAAATCGCAAGTCCAGGTCAAGCTGAGTTTGTTAAAGAATATCAACATCAAGCCAGCCTCAAATCTGACTTGGCGAGAACAGACCTTGCCAAAGAAAAAACAGGCGTTTGGACTGGTGCTTATGCCATCAATCCAGTCAATGGCCGTGAAATCCCAATCTGGATTTCAGACTACGTCCTTGCAAGCTATGGGACAGGTGCCATCATGGCCGTACCAGCGCATGACCAACGTGACTGGGATTTTGCGACAACTTTTGATTTACCAATCATTCCGGTTATTGCCGGTGGTGATGTCACAAAAGAAGCTTATACAGAAGACGGTTTACACATTAACTCAGACTTCTTAGATGGTCTTGATAAGTCAGAAGCCATTGCTAAAATGGTCGAGTGGTTAGAAAATCATAACTTTGGTCAAGAAAAAGTGACCTATCGCTTGCGTGACTGGCTCTTTAGCCGCCAACGTTACTGGGGTGAACCAATCCCAATTATCCATTGGGAAGATGGTACATCGACAGCTGTACCAGAACAAGATTTACCACTTGTTTTACCTAAAACAAGTGATATTAAACCGTCAGGTACTGGAGAGTCGCCACTTGCCAACTTAACAGACTGGTTGTCAGTCACACGTGAAGATGGTGTGAAAGGGCGTCGCGAGACCAATACCATGCCACAATGGGCGGGTTCTAGCTGGTATTTCCTTCGCTATATCGATCCGAAAAACAGCGAGCAGTTGGCTGACCCAGAACGCTTAAAAGAATGGTTGCCAGTTGATATCTATATCGGTGGTGCTGAGCATGCCGTCCTTCACTTGCTTTATGCTCGTTTCTGGCATAAATTCCTCTACGACATTGGCGTAGTGCCAACCAAAGAGCCGTTCCAAAAACTTTATAATCAAGGGATGATTTTGGGTACAAGCTATCGCGATGGTCGTGGTGCGCTTGTGGCATCTGATAAGGTTGAGGCGCGTGATGGGAAGTTCTATAATCTGGAAAATGGTGAAGAACTCGAGCAAGGTCCTGCTAAGATGTCGAAATCGTTGAAGAATGTTATCAATCCGGATGATGTCGTTGAGCAGTACGGCGCGGATACGTTACGCCTTTATGAAATGTTTATGGGACCACTTGATGCAAGTATCGCTTGGTCAACAGAAGGTCTTGAAGGTTCACATAAATTCCTAGAGCGTGTTTATCGTTTAATCACGGAAAAAACGATGACGACTGAAAATGATGGTAAATTAGACCGTGTCTATCATGAGACGGTAAAATTAGTGACTGAGCATTTAGATGCTTTGAAATTTAACACGGCGATTTCGCAGTTGATGATTTTTGTCAATGCTGCGAATAAATTGCCTGAATTGCCACTTGATTATGCCAAAGGCTTCATTCAGTTGTTAGCACCATTCGCACCGCATTTAGGTGAAGAATTATGGCAAACATTGACCGATGAAGCAGGCATTTCTTATGTCGCTTGGCCAACATTTGATGACAGTAAACTTCAAGATGATGAAGTCGAAATCGTTCTTCAAGTTTTAGGCAAGAATAAAGCCAAAGTCATGGTACCAACAGGTGCCTCAAAAGACGAATTGGAAAAAATTGCCCTTGACAATGAGGTTATTAAAGACTTAATCACAGGTAAAACAGTCCGTAAAGTGATTGCGGTACCTGATAAATTAGTGAATATTGTGGCGAATTAAGCCATATAAAAAGAGGCTGGGACAAAAGTCCACAGTCACTAAAATAAAAAGCAAGCTAATCCAATCAATTTTGATTGTTCTAGCCTGCTTTTTTTCTATATCCGACAGGTTACCATCAGTTTTCTGAGACTAATCGCTATCAAATCTAAACCACTCTCTTGTCTAACTTTGTCTTTCCCTCTAACCGAAAATCGAGTGAAATCCAAATTAGCCTTCAGATGGGCAAAGGCAGGCTCTATATCAATCTTACGTTTGCCATAGAGTTTTCCTGTCTCTTTTTCTGAAAGCAATTGCTTGATATTTAATTTAAATGACGCCCACTTAGGATTGATGAAGTTGTTGGTATTTATTTTGATAATGCGCTAAAAAGTCAGGTAAAGTTCTAGTATTCGTCGGATTGGGATAGACTTCATAGTCCAAAACATATTGATTTTCCGTCGCAATTTGAAGATTATAGGCAGCCTTAAGTTGACCATTCCTCATATAGTCATCTTTCATTCGCATAAATGTCGCGTCTGTATCTGTTTTGGAATAGCTGTTTCGTGCGCCCGTTATTTCAAAATCAGTTTTGTATTTTTCTTTTCTTAAAATGAAGTTAGCGACTTGTTTACGTGCTAATTTGATTGGTTTTCTTTGAGAGCGTATAGCTTTACGTTTTTGTCCGTTTGATTCCGTATTAATTTCTTGTGTGAGCGTCTCAACTGCTTGAGATAACTCATCTTCAATGACCATCAATTCTTGTGTTGATAATTCAG
>NZ_BAAGGP010000139.1:0-3568 GCF_054658615.1 Pseudolactococcus yaeyamensis | reverse complement strand
AATTTACAGAAAGTTATTCCAAATTAATACAAGCTAAATATCCTAATGATGAAAAACTAGATGATGCAATAGACCATCAAATGCGTTACTGGTTAGATAAGCCTATTGTCGATTATATTAATGATAACCTACCTGTTGGCGAGGGAGAAACCAAGACCTCAGCCTATCTAAAATGGGTAGATGAAATGGGGCTTTTGGCTGGGAATCCAGATGCGGATTTGCATAATAGAACATTAAAGGATGCTAAGGCATTTCACCCTAAGAATGATAAAATCACAGTAGGACATATCGAAATCATTTTTACGCATGATGGGAATGATACGGTAAGTATGTGGAATCATTTAGATACAGATGATACGGGACTTCGATATATTTCAGATCCAAAGTATTATGAAAATGACTATCAAAACATTGCGAATACGGATTCAGCAAATTATTCAGAGCCTAATTTTAAAGGTAATGGTACTTTCAAAAATAGTGGAGGTTCTGACCATAAACGGTTTGATGTTGATGTTCCTAAAAAGAATGAACCTGAATTGAGATTAAAGGCTAAGAAAGATTATAGTAAAACACATGACTATAAAACGGACCTAGATAAAATCAGAGGTGGTAAATGACATTAAAATTTAAAGCCCCGATGTTCCGAACAGGTTTAGTTTTTGTAATGTTTGTTAGTTTTTTAAGTGTTTTATTTGGCTGTGCTCAAATTAAGAAAGGGATAAATGCAATGTCAGAAAATAAAAAGGTTACAGAAATAAAAATTGGTGAAACCTACACAATGTCTTGGAGCAAGTCTGATGCGACAGAAAATGATAGGAGTTTTAGTTATGTAAAACTGTTAGATGATAAAATGTTCATGGAAGTTTATGATGATACACAGCATTCCAAATGGTATTACCAAAGAGATGGGGATAGCAAAACTATTGTGTTAATAATAGGTACTTATGAAAAAGAGGGAGACAACTTTATACAGAAAACTTATGTCTCCTATCAAGTCTTATCTTTCTCACCAGATATTGATGTTGAAAAAGGTGCTAGTGGAGAGGTTAGCAGTTTTATGTCAGGAAAAGAGGAAAAACTTTTTAAGATGTCAGGAGGTACAGCTATTGAAAAATACAATGGCTATTACCGAATAAATACTGCAAATTTAAAAGGTGTTCCGTCAGATGCCTTGCGTGTTTCAAAAGTCAAACTCCCAGATTCTGCTGAAGAATTTCTTGCACAGTATAATTTGGTAGACCCACAAGCAGAAAAAGAAAAAGCTAAGGCAGAGGCAGAACGGCTTTATTGGCGTTCTGATAAAGGTCAAGATGAAATGGCAAGAGCTTTTGGTTTTGATATACCAGTCTCTGAAGATGAGAATGGATTGAAAGTATTTGGTTTTTAAACAGCTAGAGGTGGCAAATGAGGTCAAAGTCTATAATTTATATTATTACAAGTATGGTTTTAGTTGTGTCTATCATTTTGTTGCCTAATTATTTTTGTTTTGGTAAATCTACAAACTCAATGTCAGAAAATAAAAAGGTTACAGAAATTCAAATTGGCGAAACTTATACAATGTCTTGGAGTAAGTCTGATGCCATTGAAAATGATAAAAGTTTTAACTATATAAAATTGTTAGATGATAAAACATTTATGTATGTTGGTGATGACACACAGCATTCTAAGGCATATTACAAAAGAGATGGGGATACTAAAACTATCACGTTACGAATCGGTACTTATAAAAAAAAGGGAGACACCTTTATACAAAAAAGCTATATTTCTTATCAAACCTTATCTTTCTCGCCAGATGTTGATGTTGAAAAAGGTTCCAGTGGAGAAGTTAGTGATTTCATGTCGGGAAATGAATTATTTGATAATGGGAAAATTCCTATGACAGCTATTGAAAAGTATGGTGACTATTATCGATTAAATTCTGCTAATTTAAAAAGTGAGACCCCGTCAGACCCTTTACGAATTTCAGAAGTCAAACTGCCAGATTCCGCCGAAGCATTTCTTGCACAATATAATTTGGTAGACCCACAAGCTGAAAAAGCAAAAGCTAAGGCAGAGGCAGAACGCCTTTATTGGAATTCTGATGAAGGTCAAGATGAAATGGCAAGAGCCTTTGGTTTTGATATACCAGTCTCTGAAGATGATGATGGTTTTAAAATATTTGGTTTCTAAATAATTAGAGGGGTAAATGACATTGAAATTTAAAGCCAGTATTTTTCGAATAGGTCTAGTGTTCTTTATGTTCATCAGTTCTTTTAGTATTCTATTTGCTTGTGCTCAAATTAAGAAAGGGATAAACTCAATGTCAGAAAATAAAAAGGTTACAGAAATTCAAATTGGCGAAACCTACACAATGTCTTGGAGCGATGACTTTTATATAGAAAATGATAAAAGGTTGAGTTATATAAAATTGTTGGATGACAAAACTTTCATGTATGTAATTGATAGTACACAGCATTCCGAATGGTATTACAAAAGAGATGGGGATAGCAAAACTATCATGTTAGTAATAGGAACTTATGAAAAAGAGGGAGAAAATTTTATTCAAAAAAACTATGTCTCATATCAAACTCTATCTTTTTCGTCAGATATTGATGTCAAAAAAGGTGCTAGTGGAGAAGTTAGCGATTTCATGTCGGGAAATGAATTATTTGATGATGGGAAAATTTCCATGACAGCTATTGAAAAATATGGCGATTATTATCGAATAAATGCTGCGAATTTAAATGGAGGCAGCCCGTCAGATGCCTTACGAATTTCAGAAATCAAACTGCCAGATTCTGCCGAAGCATTTCTTGCACAGTATAATTTGGTAGACCCACAAGCAGAAAAAGCAAAAGTTAAAGCAGAGGCAGAACGCCTTTATTGGAATTCTGATGAAGGTCAAGATGAAATGGCAAGAGCCTTTGGTTTTGATATACCAGTCTCTGAAGATGATGATGGTTTTAAAATATTTGGTTTCTAAAGAAATCAGGTAGAAGAAAAATAACAAAAACATAATGTGTAATTTTCTGATCATTGTGTTTCTGCTGTCTAGTTCTTCAAAAAATGTGTTTGAATTTGTACCACTAAATCGGTGGACATCCCACTATTCCCCACTATTCCCCACTAAACCACTCAAAAAGCCCCACTAAAAGCCCACTAAAGGAAAAAACACAGGCACACGGCAAAACCCCGACACTGTCGGGTTGGCACGCCCTAGAGTGCCTGTTTTGTCTTATGCTCTTGCATTGCGTAAAAAAGTTTACAAAAAAAGATATTGCTTTCTTTTATTTTGAACGAAGTAGTTAGATTTTCAATTTTGTTCGTTTTCAAGCTAATCAAACTATTTCAAATAACAAAACAAAAGTATTGAAGAAGTCTCTTACGTAAATAATTGTGTGAGAGATTTTTTTTATTTTTCTGAAAATACGCCTTTTTTCTGTTTTCAAACGTTTTAATATGTGAGGGGAGAAATTAGTAAATACAATTATTAAACGAGATTTAATGTGTCACGGCTATACAGAATATGAAGCACGAGCCATTCTAAGAGCTGTGACACGTTTGTTAGTCAAATCAGGACTACTTTTAC
>NZ_BAAGGP010000138.1:0-3698 GCF_054658615.1 Pseudolactococcus yaeyamensis | reverse complement strand
TTGATTCGTGACGATAAAGACTGCAACCAAGGCAACAATACTTATCGTTAAAAAGACAATCACGATATTTTGAAGTCGTGCCAACTTTTCATCTAGTTTGTGATAATGCTTCATTTTGTTCTTTCTTGTTTAGTGATTTAAAATGAAGAACCCTTATTTATAATATAAAGATTCTTCACATTTTTATTCGTTAGTTAATCCCAACTTTTCAACCACTTCTGCTTCGTTTAATCCTTCTAATCGCCATAACTCAACTTCATCATTACCTGCAATGACCTCTGCACCTAATAATTCAAGTGCTGGAAGAAAGGGAACTTGTGTAAGTAATTCATTTGTATCAGCATTAAGAATTGTCAGGATAACATGGTCAACTTCAACTTTTCGTTGGTCATCTACGGCATAAGTTGGTTGTACTTCAAAGATAGTCTCAACCCCCAAAGTTAAACCTACTACGGCTAAAACTCCCTCTTGACCATTATCATAGAAATTTATTTTTGCCAGATACGCTGTTTGTTTTTCAGTCATTACTTTCCCTCTTTTCGTCTTTAAAATGTACCAAATCATACGGATAGTTCGGGTGGTCTTTTAAGTTTTCATCTGGAATGTTAAGCAGTTTTGCGACTGCGCCTGCCTCCCAACTCCAGTAACCGTTATAGGTAGAAAAATTCATATTCTCAATTGAACTTTTCTTATGCTCATTATACCAGAATTCTCCTTTTTTAGCCCCATACCAACGTGTAACGTAGTCAGTCAAATGTTTATTTTGTTCTTCTGGGGTATCACTTAATACAGCTTGCCAAAGTCGATTAAACTGCTTTTCCCAAATCAATTTTCCATCATTTTTTTGACCTGTCGTAAGAAAATCTAACAAACCATCTACTTCTGGAATTTTTTTTGTAGGATTTTTAAAAAACGAAGAACGAAACTTGGTGCGCCATTCCTCTGGCTCATTAAACAAAATACAATAACTCAGAGGAAATAATACGCCATTATAACTCTCATGAGCCTGTTCAGATTTCAATGCCCTTTGAATAAATTCATCCATTTGTGGCTTAATCTCAGAGACTTTATCTCCACGAGAATAACGAGCAACAACTATATTAAGAATATTTGCAGTTATTCCACTATAAAGGCGTTCAATTCTCTCTAAATCCTCAGGTCGATCGTTATTCTCTAGCCAGTTAGTAAATTTAGAAATTCCTTTCTCTTGACGAGAAATATAGGCTTCAAAATATTCTTGACTCATAAATCTATCTCTCATTTATTTGACCACCTTCCCTGACGCATCTAATAATTTACTAGAAATAAGACCTTTGTCACTCACTTTTACTAACTCGCTACCATAACCAGCACCTCTAATTTCTTCTGCTAAGTCAAGCCCAACTGCTTCAGCTAATTTATCTCTTCCTGAGTTCACACCTTTAAGCCAATCTTCACTCATTTGTTTACCATCATTGGTTTTACCAAGTTTTGAGCTGCCATATTTTGCTTCCGCAATAACATAAGGTGGGTTGCCATCAGGTTTGTAATAAACACCATCTATTCCCTGATGTCCTTTTTGATTCAGACTTGTCACTCTATCCTTACTAATACGTGTATAGCCCTTATCCTCAAAGTACTTGTCCATCTTCATTTCGCCATAATTCCCTTTTTGGAAATTATTGGTTAAAGGAATGTCTCCGTTTTCAACACCATTCATGATTTTCAGAAGTTCATCTTGTTCACTTGCTGCTTTTAATACACTCTTAGCTTCTTTTGCACCTGCTACGGTCGCCTTGCCAACCCTTGACAAATCACCTGCGCCATTAAAGCCAGCACTTGCACCACCTTTTGATAGCTCTGCCATAAAGCCTTTACCAAAGGCTGATGCCCCTTTCTTGGCTTTGCTACCATAAGCAAGGATAGATTTACCAGCAGATGCTGGAACTTTCGGAATTTGTTTCACAACACGTAAAGCAGTACTTCCTAACTCCCCTGCTTTTATTAATTTTACCGCACTAGAGCCTAGTTTTGTAAGTGCAACAGTACCACCAATTGCTAGAGTGGCGAAATTCGCAACGACAACGACTGTGTTCGCAAGTTGTTCATCTACCCCCATAGCTGTCAAACCTTTAGCAAGAGGATTGAAATCTTTACCTGTCGCATATTTTATACCACTTGCAACGAGTTGATTCCCTGCAAGAGCTGCATCGTTATTTATCTTATCTCTAGATAATCACTTTATTCAGGATTTTTTACCATAGATTGAAATTCGTCGAAAGTTTCACATAACCAATAAGTATTGTTATCATCATCCGATTCCTCTAAATTACATTCATCGTCATAATAATAATAACCACGTAATTCTGGCAAATCAATAAAAATAATTAAAGCGTTTAGTAATGTTGTTCCTATTGCAACAACATGTTCCTCCTCAATAAATTTTTCAGTCCACTTTTCAATACTCTCTTCTTCTGTCCCAATTCCAAACATAGTTTCTAAATTAGTCAAGAATGATGTATTATTATTTACAATTAGTTCAAATTGGTTGACATTTTCTTCAGAACTTGAATTCCATCCTCCATTTGTCTTCTCTAAGAAAACCATATAACTCTCATCAAATTTTACATCAAATTTATTGGCAACCCTCATGATTTCATCACGAGAAACTCCTCCATTTATGTCTAGCTTTATAGTCATAAATAATTACCCCCTTTTTCCCTTCAATAATGAAATACCACCACGATGACGAAATTCTTTATGCAATTCAGAATTGATTCTTTGTAATGTCTCTAAATCATTTTCATGATGCCAAGTCGTTCTAGGAACTTTCCCTCTAACTTTGTCCGCATCATTTATATCAGCCTGACGTCCCGCACTTCCACCACGAGGGTCAAAACCAGTTCCGTTATGAGGTTTATACTCCTCTTGAACCAATCCCGCTCCCTTGAAATCTGGAGTACCATCTGCACGATAACGAACTTTCACACCATCTTTGTTGGTATAAGTCCATGTAGGTGGTATATCATCCATATTAACTGAAATATCTCCACCTTCATCTAACCACTTCTTAGGTCTTGGTGAATTTTTAGGTTTACTCTTTAAAATATCTTTATTTTTCAAGATATTATTGTAGTCATCAACCTTGTTACTAGCACTAAGGACACTCTTAGCTTCTTTTGCACCTGCTACCGTCGCCTTACCGAATATTGAAGGTACCGAGCTAACATCCAAACTAGAACTTAGAGTACGTTTGGATAGCTCTGCCATAAAGCCTTTACCAAAGGCTGATGCCCCTTTCTTGGCTTTGCTGCCATAAGCAAGGATAGATTTACCAGCAGATGCTGGAACTTTCGGAATTTGTTTCACAACACGTAAAGCAGTACTTCCTAACTCCCCTGCTTTTATTAATTTTACCGCACTAGAGCCTAGTTTTGTAAGTGCAACAGTACCACCAATAGCTAAAGTGGCGAAATTCGCAACGACAACGACTGTATTCGCAAGTTGCTCATCCACCCCCATAGCCGTCAAACCTTTAGCAAGAGGATTGAAATCTTTACCTGTCGCATATTTTATACCACTTGCAACCAACTGATTCCCTGCAAGAGCTGCATCAAATGCTAAACCAGCCATAACAAGCGGTGTTGCCGTCCCTGCTGATACAACGATGAGTGCCACTGCAACAACTACACCAACAACAGCCCAGAATA
Source organism: Pseudolactococcus yaeyamensis (assembly GCF_054658615.1). Classification (NCBI taxonomy): domain Bacteria; kingdom Bacillati; phylum Bacillota; class Bacilli; order Lactobacillales; family Streptococcaceae; genus Pseudolactococcus; species Pseudolactococcus yaeyamensis. The sequence continues at coordinate 9 of NZ_BAAGGP010000138.1, read as the reverse complement.
ATTCTTTTT
>NZ_BAAGGP010000137.1:0-3732 GCF_054658615.1 Pseudolactococcus yaeyamensis | reverse complement strand
GAGCACAAGTCCTTGATAGCACTTGCGAAAAAATGAATTTTTCGTAGGCTTATTTAGTGTACCTTAGTTTCATAAATCTTGTAAAATAAATTTACAATTAATACTTGACTTATTACCACTAGACTTATAATTTAAATAAATCACTCTCAAAACTCCCTGTATTGATTTTTTAACCAATCAGATATAATTAACCATCTTTTCCCAACAAGCTCTTTCTCGTCTATTCTGAACTCATATACACCCCTCCACACAATACCTCACTTAAAATTTAAATATAAAGTAAAATCCACCAATTTCTCCACTGATGGATTTTATTTTGTATTTAAATAAAAAAACCACTAACTCTGTAAAATTAGTGATTTGTCTTTATTGATTATTTCCTATAAAATTTCTATATTTTTTGCCCAGAATTGCCCAGAAATCAAAAATCATTTTCAAGTTTTTACTGTACAAAGGGGTTTGAAGCACTAGCTAAAATTGAAAGGAGAAACGACTCATTTACTTCACCTCACTTAAACTGCGTTTGATGACAAAAACGAAGCGGATATTATCAAATTGACTGGCAGGCTTCACATAGACTTCGCGATCCATGCCTTTTTGATTTTTTTTCTCACCGATAATGTCTCCAATTAACAAATCGGACGGTGAATTACCGCCAAGCCCAGACGTCATAACTTGATCACCTTTGGTGAACTGATTATCCGATGAAATCTGTGTAACAATAAAGGCATTTTGCTGCGCATCATAACTTGAAATCAGGCCATAGGCTGGATCTTCAGTCGAACCAAGACGAACTGGGATTTTATTTTCCAATACTTTATCAGATGTTAAGAGTGCAACTTTAGATGTCGTCGTATTGACCTGTGCGATTCGACCGACGATACCACCATTACTCATGACAATCATATCATCTTTGAGACCGTCAGCCGTTCCTTTGTCAATAGTCATCGTATCCCCCCAAGTACTCGGATTTCGGACAATAACATTTGAGGTAACTTTTTCATAGTTTGTCAATGTATTTTGCAAGTCAAGCGCTGCTTTTAACTCTTTATTTTCAGCTTTTAAGCTATCCAATTCAGCAGCGTTATCTGTTGAACGCATTATTTTTTCGCTTAATTTCGCATTTTGCTGATAAGCCGACAGCAAATTGCCGACCTCTGTCACTTTGTTCTCGAAAAAGTTAAATGGCGCCGCAATCACACCATCTAACCCCCCAACCGTATCATTGATGACAAGTGTCATCTCTGATGGTTTCTGATTATCCTTAAAGTGACGTGCCGAAATTAACACAGCAACACAGGCTGTAATCATCATGATGAGTGCGATGATGATAATTTTACTAAGATTTATTTTTTTCAATGGTGACACTATCTCCAAGTCTGATTGAGGGACAACTCTGATTATTTGAGTGTTGCCCCATTTTTTATAACACGCTTTTATTTTCTACTGTTTTATTTTATCAAATTTTGCCGAAATTTGATAGAATAGACTATAAGAAAATTAACGGAGAAAAATATGATTCCAACTTTTGGTAAAAAAATGGACAGCAAAAACTATCAAGCACGCTACGGGGTCTATGGTATCGTAGCGCGTCAAGATAACACCGAAATTTGTCTCGTTCAAGCACCTAACGGCGCATATTTCCTACCGGGTGGCGAAATTGAATCGGGGGAAGAACATAAAAAAGCACTCATCCGTGAGTTGCATGAGGAATTAGGTGCGAAAGCTAAACTTGGCAAATTCCTCGGACAAGCTGACGAGTACTTTTATTCGTCACATCGTGATACCTACTATTATAATCCTGCCTATATCTACGAAACGGTTGGCTATGAAATATTGGGAACACCTTTAGAAGATTTCAATCATATTGATTGGTTCCCAGTTGAAACTGCCATCAAAAAATTGAAACGCGGTAGTCATAAATGGGGCGTTGCGGCTTGGCAAGATTATCTGAATACCCTATAATAAAAGACCTGTCCAACGACAAGTCTTTATTTTTTGTTTCATTTTCAGTGCTTGCGATAAGCTAAACTATAAAGTAAAGCAATCAATACCGCACCACCTACGACATTGCCCAGATAAACAGGAATGAAGTTGTTCAAGAAATCCAACCATGATGCATGGCCGACGAAAATGGCGAAGGGAATTAAAAAGCTATTGGCGACACTATGCTGGAAGCCGATGACCACAAAAGTCATGACTGGGAACCAAATCGCTAAAATTTTACCTGAAAAATCTTTAGCGCCATAGCTTAACCAGACTGCTAAGCCAACAAACCAGTTACAGCCAATCCCTGAACAAAAGGCTGTTAGAAAATTCACATCTAACTTCGTTTGCGCCACATGAAGCGCTTCTTTCAAGGCATCGCCAGTCGTTAAAGTTCCCGCTAAAACACCGAAAACATAGGCAACAAAAATCGCCCCCACAACATTAGCCAAAGTAATGACCAACCAATTTGCCAACAATTCAGATAAGGTCACACGCTTTTTGAAATAGCCAGTTGCGACAGCCATCATGTTGCCAGTAATTAATTCTCCACCGGCAAGTAGAATAACAATCAGCCCAACTGGGAAAATAGCTGCGCCAACAAAGCCACCGCCGACACGTAAATATGCCAAATAACCTAGCGAAATCATGGCGCCACCGATAAACCCTAAAATGAGCTTCGTAAGAAGTGGTTTATTGACCTTGACAATGGCAGTTGCTGCTGTTTGTTCAAGGATTTCTTCTGGAGTGTACATAAATTAAACTTAACCTTTTTCTAAATTAGCATCGTCGTTTTCACTTGTTCGTGACCTTTTTTACGACCGTTAAGCTCAATTTTACCTTAATCTGGAGCCTATTTCAAGTTATTTTGTGATGATTCTCACACCGTTATCTAAACTGCCGATAATCACTGTTTTAACCATATCATTGAAAAGACCGTGTTCAACCACACCAACCGTTTCATCTAACAATTTGGCAAGATGCACTGGATCTTCTATTTTGTCCAGATGCAAATCAATAATATGGTTCCCCATATCCGTGACTAAACGTTCACCTGCATCGTCCAGACGGAAACTCGGTTGAAAATCGAGTTTGTCAAATAAACGGTACAATTGTCCACAGCCAAATGAGACGACTTCGACTGGTAGCGGAAAAGCTCCCAAATGCTCGACCATTTTCGATTCATCTGCAATCCAAATATAGTCCTGACTATAAGTTGCCACAATTTTTTCCATCAACAGGGCGGCTCCGCCTCCTTTAATCCCTTTTAAATCCAGATCCACTTCATCTGCACCATCAACTGTTAAGTCAATCGCCTCTACTTCATCAATGTTCTTCAACGGAATTCCCAACTCACGCGCTTGCCCACTGGTCACGCTTGATGTCGTTACACCAACAATCTGAAGATTTTCTTCTGCCACTCGGCGCCCCAATTCTGCCACAAAAAAGGCGGCTGTTGATCCCGTTCCTAGTCCAACAACCATGCCATCTTCAACAAATTTTGCCGCCTCAACACCAACCATTTTTTTTAGATTATTCATACAGTCATTATAACAAAATATCCGACGTTTTTCTCTCTTATTTCGCATTTTTACGTTAGCGATTTCTAGCATTTACATTATAATCCCGAGTTTGACAGTTAAAACTAAAAAATACACCCCCAAAAGCTATTATATCAAGGGATATGATAGTTTTTTACAACTTCACACTTGTTGTAGACGGTTGGTTTTGATATAATATAAATAT
>NZ_BAAGGP010000136.1:0-4188 GCF_054658615.1 Pseudolactococcus yaeyamensis | reverse complement strand
ACGACGCACATGACGATGATTAGGACATCGCTTAAAGGATATTTAACATATCTTTCATCTCGTGAATCTTCTATAATCATAAATTTTTCTTGTAGTGTCATATTCTTCTCCTAATGGCAGTGTAGCACTTTTGGTTAATTTTTCAAGACTAATTTATGAAACGACCGTGCCGAAGATACACGGCCGTTTCACGAGTTTGATTTTTCTGAAAAATACATTTTAAATTGAATTTATGAAACGGCCGTGTACACAAGCCAACTCACTCTTGATTTTTTAACCAAAGTATGGAAAAATAAATAATTAGCAGACGGAAACGCTTTCAAGTATTTTTCCGTTTTTCTACCTTTTGTAAAAAAGAGATGAACGAAATATAACACATAAAATGATAGTAGAAGGGGTGCTATGGCAGTTACAATCAAAGATGTGGCTAGACGTGCTGGCGTTAATCCGTCAACGGTTAGTCGAGCGATTCATAATCATTCGGCGATTTCTGACAAAACAAAAGAAAAAGTTAAGAAAGCCATGGCTGACCTAGGTTATTCACGAAATTCTGCAGCGCAAATGTTGGCAAGTGGTAAGGCGGGGGGCTATTGGTGTGATTTTTCCACCGATGGAAAATAAATCTGAGCAACCCTTTTTCATGAAAATTTTGACAGTCATTAACCAAGAAGCCCGTCAAAACAAAATCACAGTTTCAATCGCCTCCGGTCATACAAATGAAGAACTTTTAAGTCAAGTCAGGGTCATGTACCAAGAAAAACGTGTTGATGGCTTTATCATGCTTTATGTTGAGGAAGAAGATGCTGTGCGGGATTATCTCCTAGCAGATGAGATTCCTTTTGTCATCGTCGGTACTCCTATTGAGCGGGCCAATGAAATCATGGCTGTCGATAATGATAACAAACTGATGGGGGCTGAGGCAGCTCAGTATTTAGCGAATTTGGGGCATAAAAAATTAGCATTTGTGACGAATACGGAGAAAGGTGAAGTTTTCCATGAGCGTTACCGTGGTTTTGCTGATAAGATTCAGTCGCTTGGTCTCAGTGGTCATTTGCTGAATACAACTGAAGAATTAGTGATAGGAGAGGCGACAGCTCTTGTGGTTTTAGATGATATTTTAGCTATCAAAGTCATTCAAGGACTGACAGAACGTGGAATTACCGTTCCGAATGATATCTCAGTGATTTCCTTTAATAACTCAGTTTTTGCGAGCCTGATTTATCCTTATTTAACGACATTTGATATTAATATCACACAACTCGGTCATCGTTCTGTGCAAAAACTTTTGCATTTACTTGCAAAACCGTCTGATTTTAAAGAGAAAGTGACGGTACCTTTTGAGCTTAAAGTACGCGAATCAACGAAAGCTGTCAACTGATGGCTTTTTATGTTTATCTTAAGTTTTTTAGACTAAAATAGTGTAAAATGAAAAGAAAGCAAGTTGATAAAAGGCGATGAGTGCCTGATAATTTATTGAGAGGTAAACAAGACGATGATCAAAATACTATTAGTAGAAGATGACCTATCTTTATCCAATTCCGTTTATGATTTTTTAGAAAATTTTGCTGATGTCGTTCAGGTTTTTGATGGCGATGAGGGCTTATATGAAGCAGAAATGAATATTTATGACATCATTTTACTTGACCTCATGTTGCCAGAAAAGAACGGCTTTGAAGTCCTAGCTGAACTGCGAGCTAAAGGCATCAAAACGCCGGTTCTAATCATGACCGCTAAGGAAAGTCTAGACGATAAAATGCACGGCTTTGAAATCGGTGCAGATGATTACCTAACTAAGCCTTTCTATCTAGATGAGCTGAAAGCACGGATTCAGGCTCTACTCAAACGCTCAGGCAAACTTGAAGATACTTCAACCATTAAATATGGCGATGCTCTCGTCGTCAATACGGCTAACAATCAAGTGACAATATCAGGTCAATCCGTCGAAATTCTCGGAAAAGAATTTGATTTGCTCCTATATTTTCTGCAAAATCGGAATGTTATTTTACCTAAAGAGCAGATTTTCGACCGTATTTGGGGGTTTGACAGCGATACAACCGTCACCGTTGTAGAAGTCTATATGTCAAAATTACGTAAGAAACTCAAAGGCACCGAATTTGCGGAAAATCTTTCCACCTTGCGCAATGTCGGTTATATTTTAAGATAGGCTAGCGTATATGAAAAAAGATAAAGAACAAAACGCATGAAAAAAATCGTCAAAAAATTCGCCAGTCATTCTCTATTTCGCTTTGATGTGAAGCATTTTTTGCATTTCTTTGTCGTCTTTACGGTCATTTTCGTGGCCCTATCCGCCATTATCCTGCAAACATTGACTTCAGGCATCTATAAATCAACAGATGAGACCATCGAAAGATTGGCTAAAAATCCGCTCATGCTGACAAATCTAGCCTTGCATGACACTAATAATACGACCATTTTCTCAGATACCCCAACAGATAATCAAGGAAAACCTGCATCTGTCACACCAGTTTCTGGTTTTTTACCCAACCAGACAGTTGTCCTTTATGATAAAAAAGGTCAGATTTTAAATGCTGATACTAATTTAGAGACCGCTACGGTGGCTAATAGCCTGAAATTTGATAAATCAAATATCGGCAAAATAGGAACAGTCACCGTCAAAACAGCGACAGGCGATACGCTTCTCTATCGCACCAAAATTTTTAAAGCTAATTTTAGTAAAGGTATCACGACTAATATCGCCTATATTCAAATTTTGGTTAATGTTGATCAGTTATCAGACAGTCTATCTCGAAGTCAACTTATTATCTTGACGACCATGGTCAGCTTTTGGCTGATTTCACTGGTAGCCTCTATTTATCTCTCTAGATGGTCACAAAAACCAGTCTTGGCAGCTTACGAGAAAGAAAAGAATTTTGTTGAAAATGCCAGTCATGAGCTGAGAACGCCTTTGACAATCTTGCAAAATCGGCTAGAACTTTTATTCCAAAAGCCGACAGCGACGATTATTGATCAGAGTGAAAATATTTCGCAAAGTCTGGCAGAAGTCCGCAATATGCGAATGCTGACCAGTAATTTGCTCAATCTCGCTAAACGTGATGGTGGTCTTAAAGTTGAGCTAACAAAAGTCAATCAGACTTATTTTGAAAAAATATTTGAAAATTATAAGCTACTTGCAGAAAACTCTGAACGCGTCTTTACTAGCTCAGTCAACTTTAAAGATTGCGTTAAACTAGATGAAAGCCTGATTAAACAAGTCCTCACGATTTTGTTTGACAATGCTGTCAAGTATTCAGATGTTGGCAGTCATATTGATATTCAAGTCGAGAAAACAAGTCAAACTTTGATAATCACAACTTCAGACAATGGCTACGGCATTTCTGACGATGATAAAAAGAAAATCTTTGACCGTTTTTACCGTGTGGATAAGGCAAGAACACGTCAAAAAGGTGGCTTTGGCTTAGGTTTATCGTTAGCCAAGCAGATTATTGATGCCTGTGGCGGTCGAATTGATGTCCAAGATAATCACCCCCAAGGCACCAAGTTTATCATTAAATTGCGTGTCTAAATTAGCCGTTTAGGCACACATGCAAGGAAAGAAAATAGAAATACCATGCTTAAAAAAATGATGATCCGTGTGCTCATCGCACCTATCAGATTCTATCAAGTCGTTATCTCGCCCTTGCTCCCTGGGGCTTGTCGCTATCATCCGACTTGCTCTAATTACATGATTATTGCCATCCAAAAACACGGTTTTCTAGGAGTATTAATGGGCACAGCGCGAATTCTACGTTGCAATCCTTTTGTCAAGGGTGGTGTTGATTATGTCCCAGGCTATTTTTCTTTGAAAAGAAATCCGATTAAGCCTGAACGATAATAATGGGGAGATGGCGTTTCAAGCTTATTAAATAATTTTCAAAACAAAAGAGTTTGGGACAAAAGTCCTCTAAAAAAATAGGCTATGAATCATTTCTGATGTTAATCGGAAACGTTCATAGCCTATTTCTGTGTAACTTTTCGACAAAAAAAATAAAATCCTGTACAATTAAAGTGTCTAATCCCAAAAGTCAGGAGTTGTTCTTTAGGCATAAAAATTATAACATGAAACAGGTCATTTTACCACTTGATTTAGAAATAATGATGCCAGAAGATGATATTTGTTTTGCCATTCACGAACTGATTGAAAGTATCCCTGAGGACAAATTCACTGCC
>NZ_BAAGGP010000135.1:0-4226 GCF_054658615.1 Pseudolactococcus yaeyamensis | reverse complement strand
CATGCAAGTTATTACTAATTTGTTCGTATCTGTATTTTCAAGTCAGGCTAAACGTGTAAGTCCTGAAAAGAAAATACAAGGTCTTGTGTACCTTGTCCGAGATAAAATAGGGGCTGTCAGTCTGAAAAGAGTGATAGATAAAGCGAAATGCGAAATCAAACGGAGAGAAACCGCCCTAACAAATCGGCAATGAGGAAGTGATATTGAACTAGTCAATCATTTTGAGATTGATTACTCAATTATTCCAAGTTGAGCCTCGCTCATGTTTTAGTTGGATATGATGACGTTAAGGCGAGATGTCCCCGGTGTGATATACCGCAGGTCATCTGAAAACAAAACACACTAATTTTATATTGTATAATAACAGACTGTATCTTAATCTGTTATCAAACTGACAAGTTTTATTCGCATAAAAAACGGATAAATATTGTCAACACAAGCTTTAAGCGGGCTAATCTATAAGCCTACTAACTGTCATTGATAGCTTGTGTTTAATCTAACTAAATGACAAATGCTGAAAATTATTCAAGATAAGAATTAAAAATCACAACCAAAGTCTAGTTTGAGGATTAGATTTTGAGACAGACAAATTTTGTCTGTTGTAAACAGCCTATAAAATCAATCTCGGGTTTTATAGGTTGCTTAGAGCAGATAAAACTATTTATTCGCATAAAGAAACTGACAACTGGATAATTCTAGTTGTTTTTTCTATCCCAAAATAAGACTAAGGAGACAATCAAAGTGATCGAAAAACACAAAACATTTACGCCTGAACAACTCAGAGCCCAAACAGGAATAGACGAGATAACTTATTCAACCTACTTTCAAACGCTGTGGTGCTTAAAATACACGTTCACTCGTGATGAAAACAAACATATTATCTTTTCAAAAGATGAGGTTTATATGTTTAAAGCTGTGCATGAACTGCATGAAAAAACTTCTTTATCTATTGAATATCTATTTGTGGTTGTCTGGTATTTTTTATTAGACCTTATACTACGAAATAACAATATTCTTGTTTCCCCAATGCCACCTGAAACAAAAAAAAAGATTAACCTTTAACTCCAAACCGCCAACTGATTGACGGTTTTTTATTACAACATTTATCTGTTGTAAACAGCCTATAAACGCCTCCCCCTTTTTTATTACCTTTCTATTTTTTAGGGAGTGTTCCCGCTTTATAGGTTGTTTAGAGCAGATAATCTTATCTGTATCATATTTTTAAAGGAGTGTGACAAATGTAGAAAACAAGGACACACCTATCAAGGCTAAGTTTGCGGATTGAGCTTGATAGTGCTGTGTCAAGAAAGGAAAATTATGGACTATAAAGATATTGCTAAAGCAGTTAAAAGAAGTCCTCAGACAGTGCGAAAATGGTGTCCGAAAATCACGGCTTTATCTGGCTATGACTTTGATTTTGAAGTAGTAAAGCGCAGAGACGGCGAAAGAAAGATACCTCATTTCACAAAAACAGACCTGAATAAGTTCATGGCATTAAGGCAAGCATTAGCTTCAAGCGGTAGCTTTGAACAATCAGTATTTAAAGTTTATGGCAACTTAAAAGCCAAGCGGGAACGAGAAATATTCAATGAGATTGACGAAGTAGACCAGACCTCTTATGACAGATTTCTGACCCTTTCAAAAAAGGTCAGGGAACTTAAAAAGAGTAATGATGACTTAACTCAGAGAATATGTGAATTAGAACAATTTAACAGTAGGCTCGAAAAACTTGAAATCGGGCTGAGGAAAAAGACGATAAAGGAATTAATAAATGAACAATAAAATTAAAACAACTGATACACCAGCACTTAAAAGCCTGTTGCTTGAACAATCACAATTTGATTTGCCTAGATTATTTCAGGTAGACTTTTCAAAAGCACGTGCCAGTAAGTACGATAAAGACAACAATCAAACAAATGCCGTGCAAAAATACACGCTAGACGGTGTTGATGCTAATCTATTTAAAGCTGTTCAAGGTGCTGGTGGAAATGTCTCAGACCTTTCAAGTACACGTATTGAGGTAACTGGTGGCTTCCGTGACATTGAGAGCTTGGTTGACAGTGATATGTCTGTGGCGGTTGAGTTGCTTAACCCACGTGTGACTTTGTTGTGGGTAGATGGCAGTGACGGTCGTGCGGGATACAAAGCATTCAAGATTGTGGCTGATGGCATTAAATTGCCTGCGGACAGAGTAGAGAAAAAAGAGACAAAATAACACCATTAAAACTCTTTGAGTTGCGGTTATCCACCGTCCTTGTAGCAACCTGCCGTCGTTGAGCGCAAGCGGAAGACGGCAGAGGGGCTAAAGGACGAGAGGTGGCATAGCCCAACTCAAAAAGTTTTTTGGCATTCTATTCTCACATGTCACATTTTACCTATTTTTGCCTAACGCACGCACTGTTTAGGGCTTGTCGATAAACAGTGCAAACCCTGTGTTTGCAAGGGTGTAAACCCTGCCTAGCGTATGCGGAAAAGGCAAAAACAACTGAACAAAAAAATGTGACAATAGATGTGACAATAGAAAAAAATCACGCCTATTGTCACAAAATTATGCCTTAATGTCACAAAAAGGAGGTAAAAAAAATAAGCAAAAATAGAAATCAATCCAGAAAATTCATCTTTTCTCAATATCTCAACCCCGACTACTGGGCTTGGGACAATGACAAATTAGCTTTATTTGATGATTGGGAAACCAACAAAACCAAAATCTTTGAGGAAATCTACAACTCATTGAAAACTATGAAAGATTTTGAAGAGATTGCTTTGATTGTCCATGATAAAGATAAAAAAGCTAATGATAGCGTGATACTCCCTCATATTCATGGTTATATTGCTTTTAAAGGGGCTTTTGACTTAGAGCGAGTAGCTAGACGGATTGGGATTGAACCACAATATGTAGAAAAGCCAAAAGGCGGTAAGCACGTCGAGATAAACAACAAACCTTATCTTATCCACGCTAAAAACCCAGAAAAATATCAATACTCAGCTAATGAGGTTGAAACCTTTGGGACTTTTGATTATGTCGCCTACATTGAGGAAAATTCGGACGAACTGAAAAAAAGAGCAGCCACCGTTAAGCGTGAGGAATTAAAAACTAGCTTTGATTACGTTCGCCAACAACTTCTATTAGGAAAAATGAAAAAAGAAGATTTAAAAGATGATGACGATTTAAATTTACTTTATGGCTTGCATGAAGATGTTTTTAATAAGGCTATGGACTTTTACGGCGCTGACTTGGGCTATAAAAGACTGAAAATGTTAAAAAATAGAGACTATCAATTAACAGTCCTCTATATTCAAGGTAAGCCCGGAATTGGCAAAACTCGTTTAACGGCATTGATAGCTGATAAACTAGAAAAGTATGGGATTGAAAACGGCTTTGAGAGTAAAATTTACAATGCCTCTTCAAGTAACCCCTTTGATGAATATGTTGGGGAGGACATTTTAATCTTAGATGATTTGCGTGTTAAAAGTTTATCCGTCTCTGATTGGTTGAAAATTTTTGACCCTCTCAATTCAGCTAGAATGTCAGCACGTTATAAAAATAAGATGGTTGTACCACGTACAATTATTGTGGCAAACTATCAATCTCCTATTGACTTCTTCAAAGAATTAAAGGGCGAAGATTTAGACCAGTTCGTCAGACGAGTTGGCAATTATGTAGAAATTCACTCCAAAGACTTTCCAAGACATGATGATGATTTTATTTACAATATCTCAGAAGTTTTCAAACGTGATGTTCCAAGGAATATCCAAGTATCGGAAGATGAATGTGTGTCATTAAATTTTGACTTTAAAAAAATATTTATCGAAAATGGCGATAGGGAAAAGTTTGCGGATAGAGTAATAAAAGATATTATCGTCCCTAGGTCATTCCCTCAGAAAAAGAAAGAAGAATTATTAAATGAAAAAGAAACTGACAGATGAAATTAAATACTTAAACAAACTCCCTCTTGACCAAACTGCTTTTGACATACCAGAAATCATCACAATTGATTTTACAACAGTTCGCCCTATCTATGCTTATGAAAAAGGTGTGATTAGCACCACCGTTAAGTATTATACTGCAAAAGGGGTCGATGAAAAAGTTTATCACTCTTTGAAAGAATTAGGCTTTGATTTTTCTTCTATGCCACAATTTAACATTGATTTAAGAGGGAATTTAGACGAAATCAAAAAAGTTAAAAGCTTAAAAATAATTGCCAATGTCAAACTACTTAACCCTA
>NZ_BAAGGP010000134.1:0-4278 GCF_054658615.1 Pseudolactococcus yaeyamensis | reverse complement strand
AGGAGCTGAGACAATTCGCAAGAGGGGTGTGTATACAACAAAAATAATTGAGAACAAAACGCTCTAACTCCTTATATCACAAGGCGGAATAGTGTTTTTCTGATTTTTAACTGTCAAACTCGGGATTTTACCAAAATATCAAAAAAAGCGCTAACTATGCAGCGCCTTAATTTTCTTTATTTTTATGATGATACCAGCCATAGCTGATTAACATCAAAAAGATACCCAGAGCAAAATTACCCCAAAAGAGTATTAAATCAAGGGATACCCCAAAACAGACACCGAATATGCTACCTGCATTATTTCTTTTTGTCATCTAACGTTCAAACCCAATCCATTCTAAAAAGAAGGCATTCAATTTTTCATAAGGCAGACTTTCATGTTCATTAGCTTCATTGGCATAATCTGAAAAATAGGACAACTTTTCTGTAATGAATTGATTGATAACAGGAATCGCTTGCTCTAAATCAAGCTCGTCTCCTGCTTTTTTACGAACAAGTAAACTTTCCACCTCATCTAAAAATGCCTTGGAAAGATGCGGTAAAGTCAACAATTTTTCAAAAGCAACTGGTGGCTTTTCATGATAAGTTGCCACCCAGAGACAAGCAAGCAAAGGACGAATGACATAAAAATATTTTTTGATTTTAACAAATTTTCCTGTCAAATAACCTCTATAATTCCCCTCAGCCATGTGCAGATAGTGAAAAATCAGAGCTTTTTCATTGATATGTGTTTCGTACAACTCACGAATTTCAGCAATAAATTTATCATCTTGCGCATAAACAATCGGTGAATTTAACCATTCTACCAAACTTGGATTTGTTTTTCTTAGTAACACCAGCGTCTTATCCAAATCCCAACCGCTAATGTCAAGTTCATCATTAATTGGAAACTCTAGACTATCTTTTGTTTTCTCTAATCGAAGATACCATTCTGGCGGGCGTTTGTAAATAAAACGGACATCATAATCACTATCTTTAGACGGAAAGCCCCAAGCGCGACTACCACTTTCAACTGCATGTAGAATCGTGATGTTCTGCTCTTGTTCGATTTGTTTGAGTTTATCTTGAATCGTCTTTTTCATATCTTTTTTCCTATATAACTCGAGACTATCAAATCTGACTAATCAACACCACAGCCTCACAAGCCATACCCTCACGACGACCGACAAAGCCTAGTTTTTCTGTTGTTGTCGCTTTAATATTGATGTTAGCAACATCTGTCTGTAAAATTCTGGCGATGTTTTGTTTCATTTGCTGTAAATGTGGTGCCATTTTGGGGGCTTCTGCTAAAATCGTGGCATCAATATTACCAATTTCATAGCCTTTTTCGACCATTTTTTGATAGATGTCAGCTAGAATTTGCGTTGAAGCGATGCCTTCCGTTTCAGGATTGGTATCAGGAAAGGCGTGTCCGATGTCGCCCATGCCCAGCGCCCCAATGATAGCATCTGTGATGGCGTGTAAAAGCACATCCGCATCTGAATGGCCTAGAAGCCCAGTCTCATGCGGAATGTTCACACCACCAACAATCAACTGACGACCATTTACCAACTGATGCACATCATAGCCATGGCCGATTTTAAGTGAGGGCATCGAACAGTCCTCCGAGTGGGTTGCCAGATGAACCTGAGTGCCCATCAGTCACGATGTAATTTTTCATGATGTTGGCAAAAGTTTCGATGTTGAGACTTTGAACGTAGATTTCGCCCGTGCCACGAAACGAATTGACAATGCCTTCGCCAGTGCCGATAGACTGCACGAAACCATTTTCTAAATGAATATCATAGTCGAGTGTATCCGACCAAGCGACGACATGAGCGTTATCAATCGTGATTTCTTGATTTTGGAGGTCGATTTTTTTGATACTACCAAAAGCGTTCACAAGTAATGTGCCAACGCCAGTGGTCGTCATGACGAAGAGTCCGCCTTGACCGCCAAAAAAGGCTTTGCCGACACTTTGCCGTGCCATGGTGTACTGAGCACTACCGTCAAGCGCCAGAAAGGCACCGTCATTGAGGCGATACTGTTTAGCACCAAGGTCTAAGGGCATGACTTGACCGGGTGTTGACGGTGCAAGCGCAATAACGCCCTTGTCGTTACTTGACACGGCTTTGGTGATAAAAACGCTCTCTCCCGAGGTCATGGCGCGACCCGCTGCTTTAAACAACTTACCAATCCCACTTCCTTTTGCATTCAACTCAGATGTCAACGTGACGGCGGCATTATGATAAATCATACTGCCACGCTGAATGTAGGCAAACTCTCCAGTTTCCAGCGCAATTTCAATCATCGGAAACTGCATATTGCTGTCAATCGTGTACTTCATTTTGTTATCAGGCATCATCTACGCTCCTTCTATTGATTGTATTGTAGCAAAAATAAACATCAAATACCTCAAGCCTCAGACCGATGTGTTAAAATCGCTTGGCCGAAAATCAAATCTTCTGGCGTCGTGATTTTGATATTGTCATAAGAACCTGGGACAATGGTAACAGGCTTATCAGAAAAGATCTCTACTAAACTCGCATCGTCAGTCCCCAGAAACGCTTTCGAATGGGCTATCTGATGCACCTTTTGAATGAGACTGGTCTCAAAAAATTGGGGTGTCTGAGCTCCCCAGAGATTTTGGCGTGGGACAGTTTGACTGATTTGCGCTTGATGATTGACCTGCTTAATCGTATCTTTGACCGGTACTGCTAAAATCGCATTATCTTGAGCTTTCAGCGCATCTAATTCAGACAAGGTAACAAATGGCCGCGCCCCATCATGAATCATGACCGCAGCTTCTGACACACACGCCAGCGCCTGTCTGACCGAATCTTGACGTTCTGCACCACCGGCAACAAAGCAGACCTTGTCCGACAAAAAGGCTGTAAAATAAGTTTTTTCTTCAGCTTTGCCAACTAAAATCACTTGCTTACAGTCTGAATCTGACAAAAACAAGTCGAGTGAATAGCGAAAAATCGCTTTATCATTTAGCGTTAAAAATATTTTATTGTGGTCAGCCGCCATTCGACTGCCTGAACCCGCAGCTAAAAGTACCGCACTGTAAGCTTTATGACCTTGAACTGTCATCGTGCCAGTTCTCCAAAAATCATGCGACCCGCTGATGTTTGAAGTGACTTAGTCACCTCGATTTTAACTGTTTTATCAATCAAATCGGCCGTTTCTTCAACGACAATCATCGTCCCATCAGGCAGATAGCCAATCCCTTGACGACGCTCTGTGCCTTTTTTTACAATGTGAATGTCGAGTGTATCACCGACGATAAGCTGCGGTTTCACGGCATTTGCTAAGTCGTTGATATTTAAAACCTGCACACCTTGAATTTCAGCGACCTTATTGAGATTGAAATCATTGGTTACGAGAGCTGCCCCAGTTTCAGAAGCATAGCGCAAAAGCTTGGTATCCACTTCGTGAATATCAGAATAGTCCTTGCTTGCTACCGTGACTTTTGCGATTTCTTTCATGTCGTTGACCAAATCAAGACCTCTGCGACCCTTGGCACGTTTCAAATTGTCATTACTATCAGACAGAAGTTGCAACTCTAACAAGACAAAGTTAGGCACGATAATTTCACCGTCCAGAAAACCTGTTTTGAGAATATCGAAAATCCGACCGTCAATTAAAACACTCGTATCCAATAATTTAGCATAATTTTTATTTTTACGCTTCTCTTTTTTCTCAGGTTTCTCCGTTACCGCTGCTTTTTTCCGACTGAAAAATTTGAAAATATCAGCTTCGCGTTTTGACGAAATGCTATAGCCGACATAAATCGTCAACATCATCAGTAAAAATGGGATAATCGTTGATAGAACTGGCGTGCGTAAAATCCACAGTGGAATACTTGCAATGGCGCCGATAATAAGACCAATGACACCACCCACAAATCCCCAAGTAATTTTAGGAATATTGATGGTTGCAATGGTTTCGTCAATTTTTTCGACAAAGTTCAACAGTAGTCTGATAAATATAAAAGAAAAAATCAGAAAAATAATTGCGCCAATTAGACTATTGACTACTGCGTTGTTTTCAAATTGCCTTTGATGGATAAGTACCCAAAATTCGGGTAGAAACGTATTGCCAAGCGTTGCACCGACAATAGCCATCAAGGCGTGAATGATGATCCTCTTCATACATTCATTCCTCCTCTCGTATAATATATTCTAGTAGTGATTAACCACTACGATTTTTACCTAATTGATATTAATTTTCACTTGACTACTGAGCCGTTTCTCAGAGATAATAGTTCTGGAATGGACTCACGGATTTTGCT
>NZ_BAAGGP010000133.1:0-4393 GCF_054658615.1 Pseudolactococcus yaeyamensis | reverse complement strand
AATCAAAAAAAATGATGATAAAGAAAAATTCATCAAGCAAGCACTTGATGAATATATCCTCCCTCGGTCATTTCCGAAAGATAAAAATTAGTCCGTCGGCAAACGGTCTAAAGAAATTTAACTAACTTAAAGTATAGCATAAAACAGAAAACAGGTAAATATATGATAAATAATAACGAAAATATGATTACAAAAGATGATTTGATTGATTTAGGGTTTAAACCTACTACTGCTACTGAAATCATTCATCAAGCAAGAGGATTACTCACTGAACGTGGGTTTACATTCTATAACCGTAAACGCTTAATGGTTGTACCTAAAAGTGTTGTATCTGAAATTTTAGCAACAGAGTTATAAATATGGCAAATGTACGATATAAACAACGTGGGACAAAAAAACTATGGGCATACGAGATACGACAAGGTTCTAAAACTCTCGCTTATAAAAGTGGTTTCCAGACTAAGAAAGAGGCACAAATAAATGCTGAACCAATTTTAACTGAAATTAGAAAAGGGGGAAAACTAGATAAACATACTACATTACCCGACTTATTCCAAAAATGGCTAGACTTAAAAATCATACCCAACAACCCTAGTAAATCAACAATAACAAAATATAAATACAAGAAAAATGTAATAGTTGAGTACTTTGGAAACATCGAAATTTCAAAAATAAAATCTTCAGAATATCAAAAAATCATGAATCTATACGGTCAACGAGTTGGTGCTGATAGTCTCCGAAGATTAAATAAGGAAATTCAAAAATCCTTGGAAATTGCTTTTGCTGATAAAGTCATGATTGATGATTTCACTACCATTGTTGAATTACATTCACAAAAAACGCAACAAAAAGCTGAATATAAATATTTGCATAAAGAAATTGATTATTACACCGTGCTTTCTGAGTTGAAATCAAAGTTTGATTATAAAAACTCAGTCGTAGCATACGTTCTATACCTACTATTCAAAACTGGCATGCGATATGCTGAATTAATAGCATTATCATGGTCTGATGTTGATTTCAAAAACAACCTCTTATCAACGCATATACGGTTTAATACAAGTAATGGTGAATTTGTTCCACCAAAGAACGAAACATCTATTAGAGACGTTCCTGTGGACGACAACACCCTTTTAATACTTTCACAGCTTAAATTTCAACAAGAAAAAACAAATAAACTCTTGGGTATCGTCAACAAGAAAGATTTAGTTTTTCAACACTACAGCTATAAAATTGATGTCCCCAATATTGCAACCGCAAATAAATCATTGAAACTATTATTAACCAGTCTCAAAATTTCTCCTATTATCACAACAAAAGGCGCTCGTCATACTTATGGTAGTGTTCTATTGCATAAAGGTATTAGCAAGGAAATTGTTGCTAAGGTACTGGGACACCGAGATACAAATATGTTGGATAAAGTCTACGGTCATATACTAGATGAAAAAATAGAAAATGAATTTCAAGAGATTAAAGAAGTGATGAAAAAGTAATGTGGGACAAACAGTGGGACAATTCAACCCCAAAATACCTTAAAAGCCTTACAAGACAACAATCTTGTAAAGCTTTTTTTATGCTGGAAACAGGAATCGAACCTGCGACCTACGCGTTACGAGTGCGTTGCTCTACCAACTGAGCTATTTCAGCGGGATTAAATCATATTCTGGATTATAATTTTTAGAAGCGTTGCTATTCACGAAAGAGCAACATGCGGTGGAGATTCTGCGAATTTCTTTAGCCACAGATTCAAAGCAGTGCTTTGAACTCTACCAACTGAGCTATTTCAGCGGAATGACTTTGAATAGCACTTCTAAGACCTACTTTTCTATTTTACCCAAAAATCAGTCATTTGACAAGAAATTTGACAAAAAAATAAAGATAACTTTTTTGATTATCTTTACTTATTTATTCTTTTAATATTCAAAGAAAGAATTGATTATCTAACTTCAAGCAAGTAATAACAATTCAATCGCACGCGCGGCATCTTCATGGATAACTGGGAAGAATGCACCCAATACCATCGCACCTAAAATTGCGCCACCAGCGATTGGTTTCTCCCATTTATAAAAAATTAATGCACCGATTGTCGCACCAATACCGACAGGAATAGAGGCAACGGTTGCTGATAAAATAATCAGTGGCCCTAAGAAGCGACCTGCTGAATTCCCAGCACCCATCATAATATCTGCACCAAATGTGCTATTAGCAGAATTCACAGTGAATTTCCTAATCGCAATGATAATCGCACCAATGAGCAGACCAATTCCACCACCAGTCAATAGAGCTAACGGAAAATTCTTAATCGGTGCATCAACCCCCATACTCATCAATAGCGCTGGAATCCCAATCCCAACACCCGTCAACAAAGAACCACCTAAGTCCAAAATTCCGACTAATGACCCTTCCAATATCCGTGCAAACAAGAAACTTGCGCCAAAAGCTGCCGCTGCGCCATAACCCTCACCGTCCATACCAGCTTTTAACATGGCAACGACTGATACTTCATTAAAAGCACCAACACCATAAGTCACATACATATGAGTTCCTGCAAAGGCTGCTGCACCCATTAGGCCAACTATAATCGGAAAAGCCCAATCAGCATACCAAAAACTCGTCGCCTTTTTAGCCTCTATTTCACGCTGCTCAATTTCCCATTGTTCTTTTGATTCCATTTTTTACCTCCATTTTTATATTACGGATAACCTTTGATTATCTATTGTTTCACTGTCAATAGGTCGTGAAATTTTTGCAACCAATTTGGCACACTAAGTTTAAACTGCTCAATCAGATTCAAATCGAAACCACGGAAGAAAGCACTTAAGACAAATAAGATAAGGACCGTCGCAAATAGAATTTTAGTGAGTCTACTCCAACCTAGCTCGTCAACACCTTTACCAACAAGAATCCCTAGCACAACGCCCGGCACCGCATTACCCATGATTAACTGTGCAAGTCCACCGAATAAAGTGCCCCAGAAACCTGTTCTTTTGCCTGCATCTAAAGCTGCCAACCAAAAGACAATCGGCATCACAGTGCTAATCAGCAAAGTTGCGGCTGGTACCAAAACATCTACCGCTGTGACTTGTAAACTTGACGGGATAGCTGATGATGTCGCATTTAAGAAAGTTACAATCGCAGCACCAATAACCGCACCAACAATCGCCATTCTTTTTGGATTATGCACAGTTTCTGAAATGTTTTTATTTCTTGAAAGTAAAGCTGCCGCTGCCCAGTTTGGCAAAATACGGTGAGTCACATCCTGCGTATAAGCCCCCGCACCAACTGCTGATGCCCATGCATTAAAGAAGAACCCTAAACCGAATGAAAAGTGAGAGGCTGCATCCCCTTCACAAGCATTCATTTCGCCCAATGTTCTAAAAGCACCTAGAGCTTGAACGGTAGGTGAGTGAAACATTCTTGCAGCACCCAATGCTGCCGCAAAACCCATTAGTCCACCGATAATCACGGATTTAAATATTACAATTATAATCTCCAACGTCTTTCCTCCTTATATTTGAACATCCTACTAAGGCTCAGTATCACGTTCTTTTATAGTCAACTTTTTTGATGTCTTTTTGACATTTCGTCGTGACTTTCTGATTTTCAACAAATTTGACAGTATCCATTTCAACGATAGTCATTGTCACATGAACCAATAATGTCACGGCATACTTCGTTTTTTTTCTTGGTAAGAAAAAGAAGCAAAATTTTTCTGTATAAGATTCTTTTGTCGCAGAAAGCGCTTCAATACCGATAGGGATAATCTGCAAAAAGACATCTTCACGCCCTGCCATTATCTTCCTTTGAACCTTGGAAATGGCATCTGAAAAGGCACTTTGCTTGGTTGCTCCCTGTCCTGATACTTCAACTTTTTCCTGTTGACTCCTTGTAATGGTTTCCAATTGTCTACGCTCCAAATTTCTTGATATAGGCTTCGGTTAAAGCTTGTCCCAATTCTTCTGTATCCATAAATCCAAATCCTAAAGCCTTAATCCCATCATTAATCGCTGTCACACCCTCACCAACTGAGCGCATACTATGTCTTTCTGGATAGCCATATTTTGTTTTAGCAGTAATTGACCCTGCGCCACCACTCCCACAAAATGAAATACCGAAGTCTGCATCCTCTGATTTCATGACATCGCCTAGACGCATATCTGCTCCCATTCCCGGCACTACAACTGCTACACCACCTGCTGCCTCAACACCTTTTGCAACATTTTGACCTTTACCTAATCTGTCTGCAATCACTACTTTTACCATTTTATCTCCTCGTATAATATATTCTAGTAGTGATTAACCACTACGATTTTTACCTAATTGATATTAATTTTCACTTGACTACTGAGCCGTTTCTCAGAGATAATAGTTCTGGAATGGACTCACGGATTTT
>NZ_BAAGGP010000132.1:0-4428 GCF_054658615.1 Pseudolactococcus yaeyamensis | reverse complement strand
GCTTGATTTATTGTACAAAAAGCAGTACAATATAAATATAGAAAGAGGTGGCTTATTGGAAGCAGTAGCTTATAGTAATTTCCGTGCTAATCTAAAATCATACATGAAGAAAGTCAATGATGATAGCGATGTTATCATCGTGACGAACAAAAAACCAGAGGAAAATGTTGTTGTCTTATCGAAGATTGATTATGATAATCTGATTGAAAATAACTACATCTTGAATAATCAATATCTCATGGAGAAAATCCAACGTGCTGATAAGCAATTTAATGCAGGCAAAGGAATCATACGTGACCTGATTGAGGTAGACGATGATTAAATCATGGAGTGATGATGCCTGGGATGATTATCTATCTTGGCAAACTCAAGATAAAAGGACACTCAAGAAAATCAATAATCTAATCAAAGACATTGAACGAGATCCATTTAACGGGATAGGAAAACCAGAAATCTTAAAAGAAGATTTATCTGGTAAAATCTCTCGTCGAATAAACGAAAAAGATAGATTAGTCTACAAAGTTGAAGCTGACATTTTATTTATCTACTCTGCTAAGGATCATTATTCTTGATGAATAAAATTCCCTCACAACAACAAAAGCACTCAGTATGAAAGTAGAATTTTCTACCTTCATACTGAGTGCTTTTGTTTTAATTTTAAATAACACATTAAAGTTTTTTCCCTGCTTTTTCCTCCCCTTTATATTCTTGTTCAATCGTTTGTGTTTGCTCTAACTCTTCCACGATACTTTCAAATTGATCACGTAGGGCGCTTGTCTCAATTTCAATTTGCTCTACCAAAATTTCAGATTTGTCATAGATTAAATGTTGCGGCACGTTTAAGTCGGTCAAAAGTTTAATGGCAAACTCCTGTTCAAAGCCATCATCTGACTGTAAAGCGAGTAAGGCTTTTGAAATCTGCTGCTGACGAATTAAACGGTCATCAAGTTGCTTGAGGGCGTCCTCAGTCGTTTTCAATTCTTGGTCAAATCGCTCTAGTAAATCACGCAACTGCGCACCAGAAGTTACACCATGAGCTGATAGAAAGTTAAACTGTTCAACCAAGTGTTGGATGTTGCTGATGTGTGAATTTTTCTTGATGAGTGGTGTGCCATTTTCATTTGTCAGCTGCTTGGCAATGGTCGCACCCGTCATGAACCGATTATCTTTTGAGTTATCTGGATTGATGAAATAAAAGAAATCATTCTTGTTAATGAAGACGTCAAGAGCACCCTCGTTTTGTTCAAGTGCTTGTGCAGGAATGAGAACCGTTCCTTGCTTGCCTCTGCCATAATCAAGTTTGACATACACACCTTGCTCGGTCTGAGCCTCAACTTGCCAAGGTTCTAAGCTAAAGCGCAGCTGAAACTCTTCTTGATAATTTTCTCTCTCAAGGTCATAAGCTGCCTTAATTTCTGAAATCGGGAGCACAACACCGTCATTTCGTTTAGTCGTCTCATAGACTTGTTCCAAATTATATTTTGGTGGGTCACCACGTCTGACTAAACTTCGAGCACGTGTCGCTCTTTTTTGTTCATAATCAAGCAACCTGTAAGTTGTATGCTTGCCAGACCAATTGACATCAAGTTTAAGCGCTAAAGCTTTTTGTTCAAAGTCACCGAGAGAAATCGAATGGCGTAACAGGAAATCGACCCTAGCCTTGATCTCGTCTTTGAAGTTAATCTCACGATGATAACTACCATAGGCTTTTAGTCTTCTCGTATCAGGTTTGATGATATAGGCGCCTGCCATTGCCGCATGCTTGTCCGATATTTGTCGATAGGCGTTATAAGTTTTTTTTCGCACGCCATTCAAATTTGTTCAGCGTTTTCTGATTGGTGCTGTTGAATATAATATGATTATGAATATGCGCTTGATCAACATGAGTTGCGATCACAAATTCATATTCCCCACCAAGAAATTCAACGGCTGTTTTTCGACCTATCTCATGAATTTGTTCAAGTGTTAATTTGTCATCAGGACTAAACGATTGGGTTAGATGATGAACCATAACGTCCTTATCTGTTGCCTGAAAAAAGTTTTTACGATTACCTTTACGAGCAAATGCCAGCTGCTTAGTCAATAACATTTCTTCCGAGGCACTTTCAAGGTCATCAATCAAGTAACCGCTGACCAATTGTTTTTGGATTGAACCGTTCGCATCGACCGAACGTTTGAAATCAAAATCAGGTTGTGCATCATCTATGTCATCAATCGTCGTCTTCTTTGGATTCATGATGTAGATGATTGCACGTTTCATCCCAGCGACACCATGGATTGGAGACAAATGTTTTGTCGCAACCACTAAAGTACCTCGCTTTCATGAGCCTTGCGTTCGTCTTTGATGAAAGTGGCTACCAAACTTTTAACGCTATCAATTTGCATAAGCAAATGTTCTAACTCATCATGGCTTATCTCGCCACTCATGTTAATATATTTGACCGTCTGATTGACATTTCGACCAATCGCATTGACTGCTCGTCTTACTTCATTCAACTCGCTATAATCATGTGTGATGACCTGCCCTTTAATCAACATATGCCTTACGAAATTTTGAAAACTATTGATACCACTATCCCGAACTCTGCCCATGATAAATTGATTTTCTTCGTCGTCAAGTCGTATCAATTTCTGTATACTTCGTTGTCGCTTTTCTTTCACGATTCTTCCTACTTTCTATAAAATTTACGGATTGGCGATTAGCCCCAAAAGGGCTAAAGCCCGTGTATGGCAAGCAGAGTGTTTGGATATCCAAACACCAAAAAATAAAAATTTCGAAACTGCGGTCGTACCTCTTTGCAGTTTCAAAATTTTTATTTTTCTTGTCTTGTTGGGGTTCCCCCAATCCCCTTTTAAGCTGCTTGCGCAGGTTGGTGCGCTATGCGCAATTTAGACTATTGCGTAACAAGTGAGTAGCTCCGTTTTGAGTTGCTCAAAGTCATCTTCACTGAGATGATTGAGGGCAACGAGCTTTTGTGATTCATCTTCTGAAATATCAAGTTTTTCAGCCTGATAAGTCTTAATATTTTGAGTGAGTATCTTTTGAAAACCACTCTTTGAAATGCCACGCATTGACTCTTTAATCTGCTTTGTTTCATCATCAATTAACTCATCTATCAAAGCATTATATACAATTTGTTCAGTCCTATTCATTATCATTTACCTCGTTTTTTCTTGTCCTATTTCGTTGCATCAAGGCGTTCCCTCCGTTCAGAGATGACTTCATTTCTTCTATCTCGCTAGAGCTCAAAACAGTTTGCGGTGCTTCATACTCAATGCCTTTTGATACCTGATTAATCGCCTTTGATAAGATTATTTTTTGTTCGTGATCACTTTGACTTGCCTTTTTCGACTGTTCAGCTACAATTACCTGCTTCTCTAATTTTGGCAAATATGCAAGACTGACACCAATCAGACCAATCAACACCAAAGACAGTTTTAAAAGTGAAAAACCTTGTTTAATAGGCATCCCCTTCTTTCCTTTATTGGGGTGGTTCGTATGCCCCACCACGTGACTTTTTAGTCAGGAATTCTTGTTATCTGAAAAGATTAACCAAGTATGAAAAGAAATCAGCCTTAATTCCTGTATTAGGAAACTCTTTCTTGCCGAAAGTATCAGGAATTTTTGGAATAGCTTCTGATTTTGGATAGATGTTAAAGACATCTAAAAGTACGCCCTGAGCATCAAATTGTGGTGTCATCATAACAAATGGCATACTCAGCGTTGCGGCATTGTCAGCCACCTTATCATTGACGACATAATAGGCCCGATACTCCTGTTCCTTCACTGGGATTGTAAACTCAAACACACCATCTTCATTGTTGTAGTTTTGAGTTGCGCCCTGGGCGAACATTTTCAACTCAGTCACAGTCATCTTTTGAATTTTTGAGGTCAGTTTAGTTACAAACTCATCTGAGCTGATTGTTTCAATGTCTTCAATTGTAAAGACTTTTTTAGGAGCTGTATCGTCATCAGACGGCGTTTCGGGTGTCGTCAGGTCTGTTTGCTTATCAGATTCCTTTTCGTCCGTAGTGGACGTTTTAGAGGCTTTCTCAGGCGTTTTATTTTCTTCCGCCTCTTTACTCTTATCTGAATAAGCAGACGATGCCTTAGCATTTAGCTCATCTGCCTTTTTCTGAGCTTGTAATTTGACTGTGTCAAGCTCTTGCCACATGATTTCCGTCACATCATAGACACGGAAATTGGCACCGTTGACACCTGCTAAATTTTTAATTTCAACACCGCTTTCAAGTGTCTTTTGACTGATCACTTTATGGATTGCGATTTTTTGTTGCGTTATCGATTTTTTAGGTGTTGTCGTAACTGCAACAGTATCATTCGTTGTTTTGGTTGTTTCAGCTTGTGCCATTAAAGGCGTTGCCAGTGTTAAAAGCATTGCTGAAAACAAGATTTTTTTCCACATAATT
>NZ_BAAGGP010000131.1:0-4463 GCF_054658615.1 Pseudolactococcus yaeyamensis | reverse complement strand
TGAAGATATTGAAACAATTCATTTTGAGGGCTATCGTGATGAGACTGAAAAAGAGTTTGCTTCTGAGTATGAAGAAAAAATTAAGAATGTACCTTATCCTAAAATTCACTTGAACTAAAAGAAAAAGAGTAATTAAACTTTTGAGCAAACAAATTACATCTTACCAGAAAAACGTTATGAATATGATGTTCAAATTTTGGATAAAGAAAGAGCCATCGAAGAATCTCATCAGGAACAACGCCAAGCAGAAAGAAGCATTGAAGATTTCACAACTCAGATGAACCAAATATTTCGAGAACTTCAAGCCATTGAAGAGGCGTTAAACGAAGGACAAACTTCATTTAGTGAAACGGAACAAAAAAGACGATATGTAAGCAATTTACTTGCGCAACAACAAGAAGAAGTGTCTACTCAATATCGAAAAGAACATATTCTTATGGAAGATGAGCGAGAACAACTCCAAAAAGAAAGGAACCAACTATCATGGGATTAGTCTATAGTCCGTCAGAGTCCGAAGGGCTGGTCAATGCGTTACGTAGTAACATTACGACAGCCCAAAGCATGATTGATGACTTGAATAGTGCAAGTAGGCATTTGGTAGATGCCATAAATGGTCGTACTTTGTCTGGCGCAGCCTATACGGCAGGAAAAGGCTTGTTTACAGAATTAGTTATACCAACGATTTCTAAAGCGACATCGACACTTGAGCAACTGAGAACAAAACTCAGCCAGTATGAAGGCTATGCTGGGGCAGCAGGTGGTGAGTTGCTCGATGAAGATAAACTAAATCAGCAGTTGGAGTTATTAAGAGCACAACAATCATCTATGGCATCACAAATCAATTTTTATCGGATGCAGTCCTACCTCTACCCTGAAAATGCAGAGATGAATCTCATGTATTCAAATTTTCAGAGTCAACTTTCAAGTTATATGGGTACGACGGCAGATGATATCCAAAAAGTGCAAGATAAGCTCAAGAGACTGCATGAATTCAATAGTCATGTGAATGGGTTGTTCTCTGGAATAAAAAGTAATTTTGAAACTATTGTAGCAAGTACGAAAGCATTGGGAGGTATTACTTTTAATGACAATGGCAGTTTTTCAATTTCAAAGACCATTGAAAATTCGGGTTATATAACTGATTTAATTGCGGCAGGTATAATAAAGAATAGAGGGAGAAAACTATTAGCTGGCGCTAAAATAACGGAAGATATTACAGGACGTGTGAAATGGGGTAAAAAATTTATTATCAAAGGAAATGGTACAACTTCAAAGACAGGTAAGAAATTATTTAGCGCCATAGAGTATGATGCTACGAATTATAAAAATGTAGGAAAAACTGTCAAATCTGAATTAAAATCTATGCTTGATGTGAAAGATGTTGTAAAAGGTTGGACTGGAGCGGAAAAAGTTTCAGGAATAGCAAGAGCTGGCAAAGCATTTAGAGTAGCTGGTTGGGTAGGGACAGCGGTAGATGTTTCTTCCAGTGTAAATGAATTAAAATCTAAAGGGTTTAGTAATGAACAAACAGCTACTATAACAGCAAGAAGAACAGCGGTTAATGTTACAGCTTCTGCAACAGGTCAAACAGCAGGACGTGTAGTTGGAGCGATGTTAGGTGCTGCTGGAGGACCTGTTGGAGCTGCAGTTGGTTCTGTTGTAGGAGGTGTTGTAGGAGGTGTAGTGGGAGGTTGGCTAGGTAATCTAGCAAATAAAGAACTTGATAAAGGTGTTAAACCAAAGAGGAAAGGGTGGAGTTTTCCATGGTAGTTCCTTTCACAAAAATTTGGTTTATTTTAGGATTAGTCAAATATAGAAAAGAAAAGAAAATTGTAGAAGAATATGTATTTGCAGAATACGATTTTTTAAAAAAAGAATTAATTTGGAAACAATGGCGAGATGAACAATATGATACGAACATGAAAATCGTATCCAAAATATTGATGCTAGCCCCTATTTCATCTCCTTTAATAATTGTACCTATAGTCGGTTTTATGGGAAGGTATAGCAATCAGATAGCAACGCCAAAAGAGCGGTTAGGAGATTATTGGTTTATTCTTCCAATTGTTTTAGCTATACTAATAGCTATTTCTTTTGATTTATATATGTTAAATATTAGAAGAAACGCAATTATAATGGATGCACCAGAAGAAAAAGAGATTCGGAATTATCTTAGAGCTGTTGCTTACAAAAAAATAGGTAAATCTAGAGAAAATTTAATACCATATTCTTTGTTACTTGGTTTCTTTACATGTTTTTTGATTATATCAGGAATAGTTTTTTGGTTATATAGTCAACCAGATACAACAGTGACATTTATAGCTAAATTATTATCATTATCGATTATATTAGCTGTATTTCCATTGGTAATGTGGTGGATATTGGGACGGGCGCTTGTTACAAAAAAATATTTTAAAAATTGAACGGAGAAAAAGGAAAATGAACAATACAAATGAACAAATTTTACCAATCGGATCAGTAATTATCACTAAAGAAGGAAATATTCCTTTGATGATTGTGAGTCGTGGTGCTCTATTTGAACAAAATAGAAAAGTAGGTTATTTTGATTATTCTGCTGTCCCTTATCCATCAGGCATTACTGATGGAGAAGAATTTGCATTTTTCAATCGTGAAGATGTGGAATCAATTGTTTTTTTTGGCTACATAAACTCAGATGAACAATTATTTGCCGAAAATTATGATGAATTAATTTCAAAATCAGATTATGAAAAATTAACTATTGAATAAAAATACCAAGATAAATTTGATTTGTTCATCCCGTGATAAGGAGTAACTAAGGTAATGAAGAATAAAGCAATTTTTACAAATAAACTGAATAACCAATAAGGACAGCAATTTGATTTAAGTAAGAGTAATATCGCTGGACGGAACAAAAAAGACGATATGTAAGCAATTTACTTGCGCAACAACAAGAAGAAGTGTCTACTCAATATCGAAAAGAACACACCCTTATGGAAGATGAGCGAGAACAACTCCAAAAAGAAAGGAACCAACTATCATGGGATTAGTCTATAGTCCGTCAGAGTCCGAAGGGCTGGTTAATGCGTTACGTAGTAACATTACGACAGCTCAAAGCATGATTGATGACTTGAATAGTGCAAGTAGGCATTTGGTAGATGCCATAAATGGTCGTACTTTGTCTGGCGCAGCCTATACGGCAGGAAAAGGCTTGTTTACAGAATTAGTTATACCAACGATTTCTAAAGCGACATCGACACTTGAGCAACTGAGAACAAAAATCAGTCAGTATGAAGGCTATGCTGGGGCAGCAGGTGGTGAGTTGCTTGATGAAGATAAACTAAATCAGCAGTTGGAGTTATTAAGAGCGCAACAATCATCTATGGCATCACAAATCAATTTTTATCGGATGCAGTCCTACCTCTACCCTGAAAATGCAGAGATGAATCTCATGTATTCAAATTTTCAGAGTCAACTTTCAAGTTATATGGGTACGACGGCAGATGATATCCAAAAAGTGCAAGATAAGCTCAAGAGACTGCATGAATTCAATAGTCATGTGAATGGCTTGTTTAGCGATAGCTTAGATGAGTTTAAAACTATATTGCAGATTATGGCTGCGATTACGATTGATACTGCTGGAAATTATATCTTAAAGTTCAATAATAATAAAGACTTTAAAAAGTTTAAAGACCTTGCTAGAAGTGGTGGTCTGCCTAAGGAAATTGCAAAATCTGTACTTAGCCAAGGTGTTGTGTCTAAAGCGATTAAAGAAGTTGGACGAAAATATAGGATTGAAGGAATAAGAAAAAGTGCATTAACAAGTAAAGGGACTAGAACTGGTCTTAGAGCGAGGATGACTAAGGAGTTAGGAGATGACTTAGTTGACATTGGAAAAGGTGTTGGCAAAAGTAAGGTATTAAAAGTAGCGGGTGTTATAGGTACAGTACTAGATGTAGGGCTGGACTATGATGAACAGATGTCTAAGTATAATGATGTTGGTAGAGCAGTGAAAAATACGGGGGCTCATCTTGGTATTGGCATGGCTAGTTCAGTAGCAGGAACTGCTGTGGCAAGCTTTGCTGTGAGTGCTTATGGGAGTCAGATTGGTGCAACTATTGGAACATTGATACCTATACCTGTTGTTGGTACAGTAGCAGGTGCGGTTGCAGGAGCAGTTATAGGTACTGCAGTTGTTGCAGGGTACGATTGGATTGAAAGTGGAGAGGCAGGGAAATTTGTAGATAAGACAGTTAAGAATATCTCTAAAGGTGTTAATAGTTTAAAAAATAAAGCAGGAGAGATATTTTCAGGATTTGGTAAGTCCCTAGGGAGTGTATTCGGATGAAAAAATTACCTCTGGATTTAGGAATAATTTCTGAGAATAAATCTGTAAAATTTGATTTTAGAAATCAAACTACTTATATTGAAAATTTTGAAATTGTTGGAACACAAAAAAAAGGAGGTGAATATTCAAAAGCTAA
>NZ_BAAGGP010000130.1:0-4656 GCF_054658615.1 Pseudolactococcus yaeyamensis | reverse complement strand
AGCAAAATCCGTGAGTCCATTCCAGAACTATTATCTCTGAGAAACGGCTCAGTAGTCAAGTGAAAATTAATATCAATTAGGTAAAAATCGTAGTGGTTAATCACTACTAGAATATATTATACGAGGAAAAATAACATGACAATCACTTACCCACAAACAAATTTAGCAAACTATGCTGGTACAGTTGCAATAATCCACACGAATCTTGGAGATTTGACGGTTAAATTATTTGACGATGTTGCACCAAAAACAGTAAAAAATTTCCTTGAATTGGCCGGAAAAGGCTATTATAATGGTGTTATTTTCCACCGCATCATTCGCGACTTCATGATTCAAGGTGGCGACCCAACTGGTACAGGCATGGGCGGAGAATCTATCTATGGTGAAAAATTCGAAGATGAATTTTCAGAAAATGTCTTCAATATCCGTGGCGCTCTATCCATGGCGAATGCTGGTCAGAATACGAATGGCAGCCAATTTTTCATCGTTCAAAATGAAAACCTGCCTTACGATAAATCCGCCCTTATTAAAGGTGGTTGGCCAGAAGAAATTGCTGAAATCTATACAGCTGGTGGCACACCTCATTTGGATGGCCGCCACACTGTTTTCGGTCAATTAGCCAATGCAGAAAGTTTTGAAACACTCGACCGCATTGCAAAAGAACCAACAGGTTTTCAAGACAAGCCAGAAAATGATGTGGAAATCATCAGCATTGAGGTAGAGGCAAAATAAACCATGAGTGATAAACCTATAAAAATTGGGGATATGATTAAAGCTGAAATTACAGGCTTGCAAAAATACGGTGCCTTTGTCAAATTTGGCAAACATCGTGGCTTGATTCATATTTCAGAAATTAAATCTGGATATGTTGCAGACATCCATGATGTGATTGAGGTTGGTCAAATATGCCAAGCACAGGTGATTGATGTTGATGAATTTAATGGTAAGATTTCGTTGAGTTTGAGAACTCTCGAAAAACAGCCACAAACACATCACATGCAACGCAGATTTCACTTTAGTAATCCGACCAATAAAATTGGCTTTCAGCCTTTTAAAGAACAGTTAGTCGATTGGACAAAAGAACAAATGACCTATTTAAAAGGTCGTAAGGAAGATATCACTGCTTAAATTCTTAAAACGATAATAAGCGACAACTTGCCATTATTGGAGCCTTGCCCCGTTTTGGCTTAGTCATTTTGCGCAAATAATGAAAATAGAGGCAAGCAAGACTTTCAAATAAGGTAAATAGGATGGGAAAAGAAGGATATGAATGAAAAGGTTTTAAAAATCGTCCAGAAAATTTTTAATGTCATCTCAATTCTAGGGATTGTTGCTTGTTTGATTGGCGGTTACTACCTTTATCGTATCGATATTTTACGTGATCCTCAGGCGCTATCAGAGTTAGTCATGGCGCACTACATTTTAGGACCTTTCATCTTCATTGGGCTACAAATTATTCAAGTTGTGATTCCGATTATTCCAGGCGGCATTACAACTGCAGCAGGGGTTATGATTTTTGGCCCCTATACAGGATTTCTGTATAACTATGTTGGTATTGTCATCGGCTCAATCATTCTTTTTCATATGGGGCGTGTTTATGGTGCCATCCTTGCTAAAACCTTTATCAAGGAAAAACACTATAATAAGTACATGGGTTGGGTTGAGAAAGGGCAAAAAAAGTACGATATTTTGTTTTTTATCGCCATTCTATTTCCTGTCGCACCTGATGATGCCTTGGTATTAATTTCCAGTCAGACTAAAATGACATGGAAATACTTTCTTTTCACGATATTTGTTGCCAAACCTTTACCGATTTACCTCTATTCTTATCTGCTTATCCATGGCGGTGGCTTTCTTGCCAATCTACTCACCTAAACAAAAACACATCAGTCGACTTTCTCTTGACGGATGTGTTTTTTGTTATAACAGTCATAAGAGATGAAGCTAATCAAAGCGAGAACAAAGCAGAGTCCACCAAGTTTAAGACCCTGTGGCACAAAACTAAGCTTGACCGTATGCGTTCCCTTAGTTATCGGAACGGTCATGAAACCAGTCTGCGCCTGCTTGATTTTAATCGGCTTGCCATCTACTGTAGCAGACCATCCCTTGTCGTAAGGGAGTGTGAGGAATAAATCGCCGTTGGACTTGGCAGCAACGGTGGCTTCAAGACCATTCTTAATGGCTTTGGCGGTGACTTGATTGGTCTTGAGTTGATGAATTGTCGCCGTATAAGTGCTGACTGGCATGCTCCAGAATTCTGTCGTGTCAAAATTAACATAACGATTTTCTGGAAAAGTCAGCGTAATATCAACGGATGTCGCCTGTTCAAAATAGCCAAGGTTGATAAAAGCGCCAGTATCATTGGTATTGATAAAGGTGGTGCGACCATTGATGCTGACTTTGATATATTCAGCATCGGCGTTTTGATAGGAGACATCAGCTAGTTTGAGATAGGCTTGCCCGCCTGCGGGAGCTGTGACTGTATAGGAGAGAGTGATGTCATCACTACCTTTCTGAGTCAGTGTTACACGACCCTTTCCACCAGTAATCGTACCAGTTGTCGTTTCTTTATTGACATAAAACTGTTTGAAAAATGTTTCGTTTGTGCCTGCTAATTGATTGACAAATTTGGTCTGATTTTCAAGGCTATTTTTATCTGATAATTTGACATCTTTATAGCCCTTTTCAACAAAAATAGCTGGTGGTAAGGCATAAGAGTTCTGGGTCAGATTGGGAACATCTGCATGAGCGAGGTTAAAACCATATTTATCAGGTTGACTTGTATTGAGATTATAACGGATATTGAAAATTGAATCCATCAGCAAGGTATTTAAGGGATAGCGAAGATTGAGATTGGTACCTGTTGATTGAAAACCGAGTAGATTGAGTGTGGCTGAGGACTTACGGTTTCTTACAGAAGAAAACTGTCCCAGAGACTTATAGCCATATTTCATGCCATCGTTGGCAGTATCTGGCTTGGTTTCATCCATCCGATAAAAATCAGTATCAGCAGCAATCGCTTTGGCGGCAGGTTGAATTTTCTTAGTCTGCTCATTATAAGCAGTCCGAGAGGCATAGTGCCATTCTTCAGAGATGCCATTGAGCTGATAATAGCCATTAATGCCTAATTCGAAAATCATGAAAATGGCAATGAAAATCGGGAAAGTATTTGGCAGGAGCCATTTTTTTCTATCAGCAATGAGGATAATGAGATAAGCTAGGGCGAATAATAAGGTTAAGGAGATATTAAGGTTTTTAACATAGCTATAATGTCGGCTGAGGACTGTTGCCGTAAAGCCTGCTGTTAAGAAAAAGACAGTGAATCCAAGCCAACGGAGTCGAATTTCAGACAGTCGTGTCAATGTCTCAGCAGCCATGAGCATGATTAAGAGGCTAAAGACAAAACTATAACGATGGAGGAACATATTCGGTGTGTGCATGCCTTGCCAAAAGAGGTCAAGTGGGCGCAGATAGAATGAGGCGATGATGAAGCCGAGTAGGGCAGTATAGGCAAACTTTGTACGCAGGCGGATAGATTTGGTGGTAAAGAGTAGGCTTGCGAGAAGGAGCGGGAGCAGACCGATGTAGAGTGTTGGGACGGCGCCGTACTGGGTGGTGTCATAGCTTGCAACAAAGTTTTTGGCTAAGACATCAAAATACCATGACTTTTCTGTGAATAGTTCTGTGATTTTGGTAAAGCTTTCACCGTTAGCTTTTAAATCCAGATACATAGGTAGAATCATGATAAGGCTGGTGCAGCCTGCTAGGAGTGAAGTGATGGCGAAATCAAGGCATTTACGGAAAGACCAGCCGTCAAAGCTGAGTCTGACTAAGAAATAGCCGATGAGAAAGAGTGCTATCATAAAACCAAAATAGTAGTTTTGAATGAAAAGTAGGGTCAGACTGATGTAATATAGTCGGCGTTTGCCGTTTGCCACCATACTATGGAGACCGCAAATGATGAGGGGCATCCAGATGAAGGCATCGAGCCACATGATGATTTCGGACTGATTGACGATGAAGCTCATGAGGGCGTAGGCACTGGATAAGCTGATAATGAGCCAATTTGATAGGGAGCGGTACATTTTTTTGAAAGAGACAAAGCCAGATAAGCCGATGAAACCAAATTTAAGTAAGGTGAGGAGATAGAGACCATCAGGCATATTTGATGCGTTAAAAAAATAGGTCAGCGGCATGAGTAGGCTACCTAGATAATAGGACGAAAAACTCAAAAAATTAAGCCCTAAACCACTGGTAAAAGTATAGAAAAATCCTGAACCGTGGTGTAAAATATCGGAAAAGAGGGCGTGAAAAGCGACATACTGGTGGTAGGCATCGCCTGCTAAAACGGTTTTTTCGCTTCCCCAATAAATACCCAGAAGGGCAAACGTGATGCCCATCATAAGGAGGGGAAGAAGGAAACTGACACTTAACGCTAATTTATTTTTTTTGATAAATGTTACCATACGTTTATTGTACCATCTTTTTAAAAAATATAGAGGAGAGATTGTAAGAAAAAGTTTTGCTTACACGGTCGTTTCATAAACTTTTTATTACGTCAGTCAATATCTTCTCATTCACCAAGCATTGCAATAGATTCTGCTTGACACTACCCC
Organism: Pseudolactococcus yaeyamensis; assembly: GCF_054658615.1. Lineage (NCBI taxonomy): Bacteria > Bacillati > Bacillota > Bacilli > Lactobacillales > Streptococcaceae > Pseudolactococcus > Pseudolactococcus yaeyamensis. Next base: position 40 of record NZ_BAAGGP010000130.1, on the reverse strand, counting down.
TTTTATTTACTTGTTTCAAATAAGTACGATGAGCTAAAAT